>JANOHG010000573.1:0-9667 GCA_031406375.1 Archangiaceae bacterium
GGCATGGCCGGTGCCGAGCTGTGGCACCTGGCGCACACAGATCCGGCCAGGGCCTGCTGCAGCGGCTTCCACCGCCTCGGCGAGGTCTTCATGCGCCTTGAGCTGGGCCCGACTGAGCTGAGGATGTGCCGAGCACTTTCTTCAGGTCAGACGTTCGACGAAGTCATTGCCGGAGCAGCGTCGCCCGACAACGCGGTGCGATTGATCGGAGTGTTGGTTTCCCTTGGGCTCTGGTCGTGACGCATAATCACCTTCAGCGGGCTGGACCCGGCGGGTTGAACCGATGATTCGCGAACCGACCGAGACCGAGTCGAGCACCCCGGGCCACGATGATGACCGTCCGCGGGCGCTGATCGTCGACGCGGATCCAGTCATGCTCGACGCGTGTGAACAACTGCTCGAGCAAGAAGGGTTTCTATGTCTGACAGCACAGTCGGGCACCGAAGCCATTGCGCTGCTCGACGCGCACATCGACCTGGTTCTGTGCGACGCCCAGATCGCCAAGGTCAATGAGACTTCGGTGCTTCGCTACGCAAGCGGGCTGCAGAGCCGGCCAGCATTGGCGTTGATGAGCGCGAAGCCAGAAGCGCGAACGCCAGGACTTCGGGAAGACGGCTTTCCGGTGCTGCACAAGCCTCTGGATCCTTCTGAGCTCAGCCTCACCCTCGCGTGGTTGATGCACGAGCGGCACCTGACGCTTCGGGGGCTGCCTTCCAGCGACCTCGCAGCGCTCTACCGCATCGCCACCGCCGCCAACAGCGGCAGCGTGTCTCCTCAGCTGCTCGACCGTCTGTTGTCGATTACGCTCGCCACTCTCGATGCAGACAGCGGGGCAATCATGGCCGCTTCTTTTGGCGAGCAGCGGCCCCGGTTGTTGTCCATCGTGGCATCGCGTGGGCTCAGCTTCGATGGCGCTCAACGTCCCCTCGAGTTTGGCACTGCGGTCGCTGGCTGGGTGGCAGCCAATGCTCGGCCCTTGCGGCTGGTCGGAGCTCTGGACGCCTACCCGCAGTTCAAGGGGCTTCAATCGAACCCGGTGCGCGCGGATGCGCTGATCGCGCCTTTGCGATTCGGCCGGGAAGTTCTCGGTACCATCTCGGTGAACTCGCTGACCCCGAACAAGTTCGGCCCAGACAAGCTCGCATTCCTCGTCAGCATCGCCGAAGTGGTGGCCGCGGCGCTGTATCGCGACCGGATGAGCAGGGTGCGCGAGCACCAAGATCGCCTGGCGGTGATCGGCCAGCTGTCGGCGAGCGTGGCCCACGAGCTGAGCAACCCACTCACGGTCTTGATGGCCGGCATCGAGATCCTCGACGACGTGCTCGTGAAATCCACAGCGGCCACCGCGCGATCTTTGACTGAACGCGATGAGCTTCGCCACATCGTGGCTGACGCGCGTGATGCCGCCAGTCGAATGCTTTCGCTGGTGTCGGATTTGAAAGGCGCGGCCCGGAAGCCGTCGTCGGACGAGCAGGAAGTCGACTTGACCCAGGTGATGAAGCGGGCTGGTCAGCTGGTCGAGCCCGAGCTGAAGCACCGCGTTGAGATGCTCTTCGAGACGGGTCCTGCGTTGCCAGTGCGCGCGGATCCTGGGCGCCTCGTACAGGTCTTGGTCAACTTGATAGTCAACGCTTCCCACGCGGTCGGCACCGGAGGTCGAATCACGCTGCGCAGCCGGCGGCAAGCCGAGTGGTCGATTGTCGAGGTCGAGGACAACGGCCCCGGAATCCCTGCCGAGGTCGCTGCGCGCCTTTTCGAGCCTTTCTTCACCACCAAGGCCACCGGCACCGGCCTCGGGCTGAGCATCAGCAAGCAAATTGCGCTCGATTACGGTGGAAACCTCACCTTCGAGTCGGTGGCGGGCACAGGCACGCGGTTCCTGCTGAGCTTGCCTTCAGCATCGCTGACTCCGCGTCCCGACCTGCCGACGGTTTTGCTCGTCGACGACGAGCCGATGCTGCTGCGGGCGACCAGCAGGGTGCTGCGATCGAAGTTTCGGGTCTTACCGGCGTCGAGTCCGCAAGAAGCGCTCGCGCTTTCAAGATCGATTCGGATCGACTTGATTCTCACCGACTTCTCGATGCCGGTGCATGACGGGCTGTGGATGATTCGAGCGCTGCGGGCGCTGGGCATCACGGCGCCGGCTGCGCTGTTGACGGCGGTGTGTGACTCCGAAGAGGTCGAGATGGCTGTTCGTGGCGGGCTCGTTGTCAGGGTCTTCAGCAAGCCGTGGGACCCAGCAACCCTGGCGACCGAAGCGATTGCGTTGGTCGATCAGCCAGAGTGAGCCGCGGGTGGGTGTCACCGGCTGGGCAGCTCACCCCCGGGTGCGGTCATCCCACCCCGTTGAACAGGTCATTCTTCACCCGAAGTTTGTTTTGACCCGCTGGAGGCGACGCCGACTTACCGAAATCCACTGCGATGGCAACGGACGCAGTCTTGCAGTGACCCTACAGATATGATCCAACCTCAGGCAACCGAGAGTCAGATCGACGCTGAGCCCGAGTTTCCGTCACCGCTGAGTGAGCGTCGCCCGATCGCGCTGATTGTCGACGACAGCCGAACCATTCGCCAACTGCTCACCACCATTCTCTCTCCCGATCACGACTGCATGGTTTTCGGCGATGTGCCAACAGCCTTCGAAGCCGCCCTGCGAAGACAACCAGACATCATCATCTCCGATGTGGTGATGGAGCCGCTCGATGGTTACGAGTTCTGCCGTCGGGTGCGCGCAGAACCGTCATTGAAGCAGATCCCCTTCGTGTTGCTGACGTCTGAGACGGATCCCGATGGCCGCGCTGAAGGTCTCGAGCTTGGAGCGGACGACTACCTGAGCAAGCCCGTGCGTTCCCGTGAGCTGCTGGCCAGAACGCGCTCGCTGCTCAAGTTGCGTGAAGCCCACAGCGAGATCATGCGACAGAAGGTGTCGATTGCCCTCGCGCATGACGAGCTGATGCTGGCGCAGCGGCAGCTGCTCGCCTCTGAGAAGCTGGCGACGTTGGGTACGCTCGCGGCTGGGGTTGCGCACGAGATCAACAACCCGCTGGGCTTCGTGCTCAGTGGCATCAACGAGCTGGTCTCGACCGCCACTGAGCTTGCAGCGCTCGGACCTGGCGCCTCTGCCGCCAGAAAAGGGCTTGTGATCGACCTGCGCGAGATCCGATCGGATGTTCTGGTTGGAATCGAACGAATTCGAACCGTCGTTCAGGACCTTGGCCTGCTGTCTCACGATCTCGAGTTGCCGCCAGTCTCGCTTGATGTCGGATCCGAGATCGAACGATCCCTCGCGATTGCCGTTTCGAAGCTCGAGTCGGTGGCCCTCACCCGAGACCTGTCGGAAGGAGTTCGGGTATGCGTGACGCCCGGCTACATCACCCAGATCATTCTCAACCTGGTCGAGAACGCAGTCGATGCAGTGAAGGCGTCGAAGAGGCCGCAGATCACCGTGCGTTCTCGAATTGTCGCTTCGGGTGCTGAGATCACCGTGATTGACAACGGCTGTGGGATTCCACTCGATGTGCTGCCCCGCGTGTTCGAGCCCTTCTTCACCACCAAACCTGCCGGTGCCGGCACCGGGCTTGGCCTGTCGGTTTGCTATAGCCTCGCGCGCAGGCTTGGAGGCGGGTTGGCAGTGCAAAGCGCAGTCGACAAGGGCACGACGTTCACCCTGCTCATTCCGGCTGAGACGATCAGTGCGAATACCGATTTCTGCCGCAGCCGTAGCCACCCCCAAAGCAACCGGTGACCATGATCAAGGTCCTCATCATCGACGACAGTGCGACCGCGCGCCGTGCGTTGACCAAGCTGTTTCGAGCCGAACCCGACTTCGATGTCGTGGGCGCGGTGTCGTCAGGCGCCGAGGGAATTGCGGCGGCCGCTGACCTCAAGCCTGATGTGATTTCTCTCGACGTCTTTCTCACCGATTCGTCGGCCGCCACCATCGCAACGCGGATCCTCTCGACTTGCCCGGTGCCGATCCTGCTCGTGAGCGCAGCCCCCCGAAACGTCCCCGAGGTATTCGAAGCGATGGCCGCTGGAGCGCTCGATCTGCTCGCCAAGCCGACCGACGACGCCACCGGCCAAGCCTTCGTGAAGCTCGCCCGAATGCTGTCGAAAGTGAAGGTCCGGGTTCGCAGGCCGCTTTACCCCGAGGCCGAAATCAAGCTGGTGGTGATTGGCTCTTCGACTGGAGGCCCAGGCGCGTTGCGCGATCTGCTCGAGCTGATGCCGGCAAACTTCCCGGTTCCGATGGCGATCGCCCAGCACCTCGCCTTCGGCTTCGAGAGCTCGCTTGCCAACTGGCTGAGCCAGACGTCACCCTTGCCGGTCTCGGTCGCTGTTCACGGTGAGACGCTGCGGCCAGGGCACGTTGTCCTGGGTCAGGCACAGAAAGACCTCACCATCGCGCCTGGCCTCCGCGTGAACATCCGCACCTGCCCCGAACGTGGGTACCACCCTTCGGCCGATCTCCTCTTCTCGACAGCCGCTGAACTGCTGGGACCAGGGGTGTTGGCCGTCGTCCTGACCGGAGTTGGCGCAGACGGTACCGCCGGCGCTCGAAAGCTTGCGGCGGCCGGCGGCCTGATCTTCGCGCAAGATCGCGAGAGTTCGACCGTCTACGGGATGCCGGGCTCGGTTACCCGCGCGGGGTTGCCGTCAACGACTGGCTCTCCGGCGGATCTGGCGCGCGCGATCGCCAATTGCGCGATGTTGCGCGAGCCCAGAAAGAAAGTGCCTGCCAGCTGGAGATAGCTCTAGGGCGATCAGCGCGGACTCCTTTCTCCAATCAGGTCGGCGACCATCGCCAGAAACGACCCGGGATCAAAAGAGTGCTTCACCAGGTACCCGCTTGCTCCTGCGTCGGCGCCACGCGCGCGATCCGTCGATGCATCAAGAGAGGTGAGCAGCAACACCGGCACTCTGGAATGTCGGTCGGATGCGCGGATCCGCTTCACCAGACCCAGACCATCGAGTACCGGCATCTCGACGTCGCTGACGACGAGGCTGATGTTTTCCTGGCTCAAGATGGTGAGCGCGGCTTCCCCGTCGTGCGCA
Organism: Archangiaceae bacterium; assembly: GCA_031406375.1. Classification (GTDB taxonomy): domain Bacteria; phylum Myxococcota; class Myxococcia; order Myxococcales; family Myxococcaceae; genus JAGSPQ01. Next base: position 5,056 of record JANOHG010000573.1, read on the forward strand.
AGGAAGGTGCGGTAGCCCGCGCGTTCGAGCACCGACGCGACCATCGTTCTCGAGGTCAACGAATCGTCTGCGACCAGAACGGTGCGCACTCCTCCCGCCGCTGAACGCTCGAGCACCGCGTTGCGAGCCGTCGCTGCGATGACCAATGCATTGGGCTCGAGCACCGTGACCAACCGCCCATCGGCCAGGCTGGTGGCGCCTGAGACGTAGGTCAGCGCTGGAGTTCCCGCCGCCAGGCCCTTGACCACCACTTCTTCCTGACCCAGCAACTCGTCGACGCCCACCGCGAGCCTGCGATCGGAGACTGCGAGAATCACCGCGGGGCACCGCGACGTGGGTCTCGTGCTCGGCTTGCCGCTGAGCAGATCCGACAGTCGGACGAAGGTGACGGCCTGGTGGCGCCACTGCACCGCGAGTCGGCCGTTCGCAGCGCCGATTTCTTCGAGCTCGACGGCAATCACCTCTTCGACCGCCGCCAGCGGAATGCAGAAGGGATTCTTGCCCGCGATCACCAGCAGCCCGCGCGAGGCAGTGAGCGTCAACGGAAGACACAGATTGAACTGAGTGCCCTTGCCGGGCTCGGTGAAGAACTCGATTCTACCGCCCAGGCGCGCGACGTTCTCCCGCACCACGTCGAGCCCGACGCCTCGCCCCGAGATGCTGCTGATCTCGCTCGCGGTCGTGAACCCGGCGGCGAAGATCAGGTTGAGCGCCTCGCGTTGGCTCAGCGCGCCAGCGCGTTCCGCGTCGAGCAGCCCTTTTTCGACCGCGGCATTTCGGATGTCATCGGCTCGAATTCCTCGGCCGTCGTCCTTGATCTCGATTTGCACCTGCGAGTCGCGCGCTTCGGCCGAGACAATAATTTTTCCGACCACCGGCTTGCCGTTCGCGGCGCGTACGTCTGGGTTTTCGAGCCCATGGTCGACCGCGTTTCGAAGCAGGTGGGTCAACGGATCGCGGATCAGCTCGAGCAGTCTCTTGTCGACGCGAACCATTTCCCCGGTCACTTCCAGCACTGCCTGCTTGCCCAATGACGACGCCAAATCCCGAACCATTCGGCGCATCGGATCCAGAATGGGGCCGATGGGCACCATCCGGACATCTTTCACGTCCTCCTGAAGGCCGTGGGCCACCATCCCAAGGTAGTGGGCCTCCTGAGTGAGATCTCCCCGCACGAATTCGAGCTTTCGGCGATGCGCGTCGACCTCGCGCATCAGCTCGCTGGTGCCCGCGCGCGATCTCGCGACGCCTTGCTCGAGCGTTTCCTGCGCGTCCTCGATTTGCTTGCGCTGGTAGTCGATGCGCAGCTTCGCGGCGACCAGTTCGTCGAGTCGATACAAGATCGAATCGAGCAGAGCGACTGGCACCTTCACCGCGTTTTCGCCCTGAATCAGGGGTTGCGCTTGCGCCTGGGGCTGCGCTTGCGCCTGGCGTTCTACTCTCGGCTTGGCGGTTGGCGCTGATGGTGCGGGCGCGACAGGCGCTGATGGTCGAGGCGCGACAGGCGCTGAAGGTGGAGGCGGTGTCGACGCGCGTGGCGGACGAATCTGGACTGACAGCAACTTGCGCTCGACCGCGTCCGCTTCCTCGTCAGAGGCGTGGCCACTGAGGTCGGCGTACATCAGATCCGCAGCGAGAAACGCAGCTTCAATCTGATCGCGATTCGCTGGCAACTTGAAGTCCGAGCCTTCGAACGCGATGTGCATCGCGGCGATGACCCTCGCACTCACCGGCTTTTCGGTCGTGCTCGCGACGAGGGCGGCGATCACCTCGAGTACGTCGGCCAGGCCCTGGCTCGGATTCTTCGACAGCTGCGAAACAGCGTCGAGCAGGCGGGTCACCAGGCTGTCGAAGCTCGATTGGCGGGTGCGACGGCGACGCTTGGCTGGCGGTGGGGCAGGCGGCGACGCAGAAGCCGGCGTGCCTTCGGGGACAACCACGGGCTTGGCGGGTGGCGCAACGCTGCGTGCGCGCTCTAGCACGGTGCAGGTCAGGGTCACCTGTTGGTCCTGCAGCGGCACCCCGACGCCTTCGACCATCACATCGACCGCAGCGAGCGCCGCAGACGTCAGGTCGGTGGTGGGTTCTAGGGTGCCGTTGCGTACGCCTTCGAGGCAGCTCTCGAGTTCGTGCGCAATTTGAGCAAGGTCGTTTCGTTCGACCGTCGAGGCAGACCCTTTGAGCGTATGGGCCAAGCGGAAGATCAGCCGCAACAACTCGGTGCGCGGAGCACCCCCTGACGTGCCCTCGAGCTCGAGTAACGCGCGCTGAAGTTGTGCGAGAAGATCGCGCGCTTCCTCTTCGAAAATTTGCAGCAGCTCGAGATCGGGGTTCACGCCGCCTTCCCCAGGGCGTTGAACGCATGGGTGATCAGCGCAGTGGGGTCGAGCAGAGTGATGAAGCCTTCGTCGGTGCCTACGACATAGGGTTGTTGCCAGGCAGGATCCGCGTGGAACGAGCCGGCCGCGGCAGAGCGCACCGAGACGACCTTCTCTGCCAACAGCGCCATCTTCATTCCTCCCGCGGAAATCGCAACCACCCGCTGCAGGTCGGCAAACCCCGATTGGGCACCTCCGGCAAAGGTGCACAGTTCGATGCCAATCATCAGCTCACCGCGAAAGGACACCAATCCGCGTACGAACGCAGGCGCCTGAGGCACCACCGCGACCGAGGTCAGCTGAATGATTCCTTCGATTGCGCTCAGCGGCAGCACGAACCGTTGCCCGCGGCTGTGCAGCTCGAGCAGCTCGAGCTCGTTGCCCGTTTCGAGCTCTGCGGGCTTGCGCGCCAGCTCGCGCGCACGATCTTTGAGCACCTGAAGCTCGTCGTCTGGAAGTGCACTGAAGCGCTGTTGGATCACCGGCGTCATTCGAACTCCTCGAGCCCATTGGTGGCGATGCGCCGCGCGACCGCGACGGTGATGCCAGTTGCGGGAACCATCGTCTCGACGGGCAGATGCTGCAGCAACGCCAACACCCGGGCGAAGTGACGCTTTGCCTCGTCGATCTGTCTTCCGGCGATCAATGCGTGCCCCAGGCCCAGCTCGGCGGCCACCAGTGTGCGATCGAGGAAGACCGCCTTCTGAAACTCTCGGGCGGCCCCTTCCCAGTCTCCCATCGCGTGAAAGGTAACTCCCAGCAGGCAGTGCGGTTCGGCCGCGTCGGGCCGCAGCGCGCGGGCCTGCGCGATGAACTCGCGCGCGCGGTCAAACGCGCCGCGGTCTGCCTCTTGGCGAGCGCTCTCGAGCGCCGCAGCGAAACTCTCGACGAGCGAAGGCGCTGCTTCGGGTCGCGTTTCGGGAAGACGTTGCGGTGGCGGAGCCGAAGGCGAAGGCGCGGCGAAGGACGGCGACGAAGGGGCAGGGGCAGCGACAGGAGCCGACGGCCGCGCGGGGGCGACGGTGCCCGGCCGACGCACGAGGATGCCCTGCGACGTGTCAACGAAGTTGGTCGCATGCCGAGCGGCCGCATACTCGGCCGGAGTCAGCACCAGAATACTGGTCGGAGCGCAACTGGCAGCGAGCTTGGCCATCACCGTCGGAATCCGTGCGGGCGCCAGATAGATGAGGACGTTGCGGCACACCACGACGTCGAAGTTGGCAATCTGCCGTTCCTGGTTCGGAAACAGATCGGTGACCAGGTTGAGCCGCTGAAAGGTCACCAACTTGCGAATCTCGGGGCTCACGCTCCACCCCGCGCCATCTTCCACCAGCATCCCCGACAAGCTCTTCGCCGTGACCTCTCGAAACGCTCGCCCCTTGTAGTAGCCGCGGCGTGCAACCTCGAGCGACGCCTCATTCATGTCGGTGCCAAGCACGGCGATCTCGAAGTCAGGCAGCGCAAGGCGAAACAAAATCGCCAGGGTGTAGACTTCTTCGCCGGTCGAACACGCCGCTGACCAGACCCGCAGCTGGCGTCGGAACGCGGCCGACTTGCGGGGGCTGATTGTCTCGACGACCCGGCTCTGAAGCGCGCTCAGCTGCGCAGGGACTCTGAAGAAATAGGTCTCGCCAATCGAAGCGGCCTCGCGCATTCGATTGACGAACGGGTCGGTCTCGGCGCCCCCTTCGAGTCGGTGCAGAAGCTCGGCGAGCTCTATCTGCTCTTTGTCGAGCAGTTTTCTCGCCGAGTTGGCGACGCTGACTTTCACGCCCTCGAGCAGCGACAACCCGAAACGCGCTTCGATGGCGCCGATCAACGAGGCACGTTGCTCGCGGCTGAACTCGGCGCGCTTCTCTGTCTTGCGCCCAGCACCAGCAGAAGGCGTACGTGTGCGGGCGGGCATTGGGAAACTCAATCGCGCCTAGCCCGAAACCGAGGCGCCGAGCAGGTCGGAGGTGATTCCCAGGGCACCAATGATTGCATCGGGATCCAACAACACCGCCGTCAGAGCCTTGTCTGCGACCAGACCCCGGTTCACCGACGTGCTGTCCGGGCGGGTGAGCCGCAGCTCGAGCGTCTTCACCCCATCGACCGAGTCGACCAGCACACCCCAATTCCGATCACGGGCGACCAGCACCAAAATGAACTGGTTCTTCGAGACCAAGGCGGGAGCTTGCGCGAGCGCGGTCGACATGTCGATCAGCGGCAACAGCTCTCCTCGCACGTCGATC
>JANOHG010000596.1:0-11346 GCA_031406375.1 Archangiaceae bacterium
CGACAACGACGGTGACTCAAAGGCTGACTGCGCAGATGTCGATTGCGCCGGCATTTCATGCGGCGCTGGCTGCCTGTGTCAGTCGCTGAAAAAGACTGAAATCGATTGCACCGACCAAGTCGACAATGACGCGGATGCGCAGGCCGACTGTTTCGACTCGCCCGACTGCAATGGAACCTCCTGCGGAACTGGTTGCACCTGCGCCTCAGGAGCGAAGAAGGAAGTCCTGTGCGGCGACGAGGTTGACAATGACCAGGACGGGATGACCGATTGCGCCGACATGCCCGACTGCTTGGGCGCGGTGGGGTGCGGGAATCCTCCCAGCGCAGAAGCCGCGAATTGCAATGACAACATCGACAATGACAACGACGGTCAGCGCGACTGCAAAGACACCGACTGCATGGGTGCGAGCTGTGGCAGTGGTTGCATTTGCATGGCGGGCTTCAAGAGAGAAACCCAGTGCACCGACAATGTCGACAACGACGGCGATGCATTGAAGGACTGTGCGGATCCAGACTGCGTGTCGACAGGCACCGAGACCTGTAACGACAACATCGACAATAATTGCGATCGTGCGATCGACTGCGCCGACACCACATGCAGTGCCGCGCCATCGTGCGACAGCCTCGCGGACGGCAAGCCTTGCGCGCTGGGAACTCAGTGCCTGGGAGGCATCTGCCGCACCGAAGCCACCACTGGCTGGCCTTCAGGCGCCTGTGTTTCGGGAACTGCGTGCACGATTGACGATTCCGCCAGCCCATACCCATCGACTGGTTGCTCGAACAACGCGACCAGCACCTGCGTGAATGACCACTTCGGCAAGTTCTGTCGGCAGACGTGCGCAGGCGGCTGCCGAACCGGGTACGCGTGTCACAACCACGACGAGGCGAACACTCCAAGCTTCTGCGCTCCGCTGTGCGACAGCGACGCCCAGTGCGCCGTGGCAGGCAGCAACTACGGCTGCAATCCCTGGAGCAAGCTGTGCGAAGCGAAGGACAAAGCGAAGAGCAAGCTCGGCACGGCGTGCGCAAATGATGCCGCCTGCGAGACGAACAAGTGTTTCAAGGCCCCGGGAAACGGCGGTTACTGCCGGGGCATTTGTCGCAAAGGCTCGACCTGTGGCGGCGATGGCGTCTGCGTGAATGAAGCCGGAAGCACCGACGGCACGGGTGACTGCTACGACGGATGCACGACTGGGGCGATGTGTCGTTCGGCTCCCTACTCGTGTCGTGCGCCTCCGCGAGGCACCGGCGGGAACATCTGTTATTGCGCCTTGACCGCTGAGCCATGTACGGCCGGCCCTGATTGCTGCAGCGGAACCTGCCTCACCGTCTTTGGACTCTGTCTCTAAGCTTTGTCGAGCCCACACCGACATACAGTGGGTGGCTTCGTCGGCTGTCAGCCGCGCCTATAGTAGCGGCCAGCATCGGGCTCGTTACCTTCAAAGGCGCCCTTGCGGCAGATCGGAGTTCTTGAGAAATGAAGCATCGCCTCGCTCTTTCCCGCCGAGGAGTCCTCGGCGCCATCCTCAGCGGCGCCCTGCTTCCCGCGGCAGCCCGAGCTGAACGAAAGCACTCCTACAACGAGTTCTTCGAAGTGACCCGCACCGAGCTTTTTATTCCGGGCCTTCATCCGTCTCATGACGGGCTGGTGGTCGCGCAGTTGTCAGACATTCACATCGGGCGTGGCTCTCCAGATGGGCGCGTTCTCTCGGCAGTGCGGATGTTGAACGATGAGAACCCGGACCTTGCAGTCTTGACGGGTGACTACGTGACGACAAAGCGCGACCCGTATGAGCGCGTGCCAGACCTGCTGAAGGGAATCAAGGCGCCGACCTATGCGGTGTTGGGCAACCATGACCACTACACCGACGCGCCCTACCTTAGGCGTGGCCTCGAAGGCATCGGCTACGCGGTGCTGCAGAACGAGCACACCGTCGCACGAATCAAAGGAGCCGACTTCAACATCCTCGGCGTCGACGACTGCACCACCCGGCACGACGATGTCGACAAGACGTTCAAAGCCAACCCCGGTGGCTCGCGATTGGTGTTGTCGCACACCCCAACCGCGGCGAAAAAGCTGCCGCCCTGGCAAGGGATGCTTTGCCTATCGGGTCACACCCATGGCGGTCAGTTGCATGTGCCAAAGCTGACGCAGGGGATTTTCGCGAGGGCGGGGATGCCTTACGTGCGCGGCCACTACAACGTGCGCGGCAACCAACTCTACGTCAACCGCGGGCTTGGCTTCGGCCGTGGCACCGCCCTTCCGCGGCTGAACTCGGATCCCGAGTTGAGCTTGATTACCCTTCGCGCCGTCGGCTGAACGCACGGGTGGTGGTGAGTTCTTGTGGTGGACGCGCGCGGGGATTAACTGCGCGCAATGCGTTTTCCGATTCTCCTCGTCGCCGGCCTTGTCTGCATCGCGCTGGGCGTCGCTGGCTCTGAATGGAGCCGGCGTCATCCGCGCGAGAAGCCTGTTCCTGTCGTTGTCCCTCCGGCGGCGCCGATGAGCGCGGATCAGCTGGCTACCACCGAGCCGTTGCCCGACGTTCCCGCTGACGAAGAGGCGCTGCGCATCTCGAACGCCGAGCTTTCTGGCTTCGCCAAGGACGCACGGCTGCCCGACGCGTTCGGCGTTCCTGACGCGAAGGCGGTGCTCGGCGGATCGCTGTTCGCGCGAAACGCCGTGCCCCACGGAAACGCGGTCTTCCTGGTCGCCGAAGAGGGCAAGCAAGGCTCGACGCAAACGCTGCTGCGCATCACAGCCGAGGATATTCCTAAGGCGCTCGCAGTCCACCGACCCAGCGTGGGCGCCATCGCCATCGATGGCGCGCGGTTATTCTGGTCGGAAGGCGGCTCGATTTTCTCCACCGAGTCGACGCTGGGTGGCCTGGCCAAAGGGTTGATTCGTTTTCCCAAAGCCCGCATCACGTCGCTTAGTGTGTCTGGCGAAGTCGTGGTCGCCTCACTCGTGCCTGTCGCGCTCGACCCGTTTTCATCCGAGCCGGTTGGTGCAATCGTCTCGGTGTCGATTTCCAATCGAAGAGTCAAAGTGCTCGCGAGCAAACTGGCGCGCCCTGTTGAAGCCCGCACCGACGGAAAGACGGCGGTGTGGATTTCTGGGTACCCCGCAGACCTTTGGGGCATGACCTTGGACGGCGGTGAGCCACGAATGCTCTCGACGCGCGCCGATGGCCCGGTGCTGATTGAAGAGGGCTTCATCACCTTCCGGCATCCGGTGGTGGGCAGCCCTGAGCTCTCGCGACTGAAGCTCGACGCCACTGACGCGGTTGGCGAGCCGGCGACTCTGGCAAGAGGCGAGATTGACCGCGTTACGCAGATGGCGGGCGACGTCTGGTTCTCAGTCGGGCCGGTGGTGAGTCGAGTCAACGCGCGCGGCGCGAACGAGAAGGTGGTCGCGCGACTTCCCCACCCCGTGCTCGAGCTCGCCGTCACCGACGACGCGCTTTACGTTGTCACCCGGCAAGACGAGGGCGGCCACCTGCTGGTTCGGCTGCGGCGCGATGGTGCAGAAGGCGGGCGGCCATGAGTCCTCTGCTGCGAATTGCGACCAACGCCGAGAAATGCGCCCGCGACGAGGTCACCTGGCTCGAATGGGGCAAGCGACTCACCGTCCCCCAATACGTTGATCGCGAGCATGCGTTGAGAAACCACCGCTGGGCCCTGACCGCGATGACGACCTGGCTGCTGGCAGACGCCGACGACATCCTTTGCTCGTGCGAGACGTTTCGAAACGACAGCAGCGTTGGCAATCAAACCGGCACGAGTTTCTCGGTGGCCTCGGTCTTCACTGAGCCTCACCTGCGCGGAAAGGGTTACGCAAAGCAGCTGATGTCAGAGTTGATTTCCAAGCTGCGCTCGCAGCCCGACGCGCAAAGCTCGGTGCTGTATTCCGACGTGGGTGCAGCCATCTACGAGAAGAGCGGCTACCGTGCTTTGCCCGCCTGGGACTGGGTGCTTCCTCCCGCCGAGCTTCCTCTTGAAGCACAGTGGCTCGAAACGCCCCTTCCCGTTCCCGTCCGGGCGAGGCAGGCAACCTCGCAGCTGCTGCTTCATCCTTCAGGAGACCAGCTCGATTGGCACTTCGAACGAAGCCGCCTTTATGCGCGCTTCTTGGGGCGCCCCGAGTTGGCCCACTATGGCGCACGCACCGCCGACGCCACCATTTGGTGGACTGCACAGTTCCACCGCGATGAGCTGTTGGTGCTGTGGCTTGACGCACCAGATGGCGCGGCAGCGGCTCCGCTGCTGCGGGCAGCCCAACGACAGGCGCACGCGCTGGGCCTGCCTCGGGTGCGGGTGTGGGAGACTTTCTCGCTTGCCCAGGTGGATGGCGCTCAGCGATGCCCGCGGGTCGGAGAGCTGCCGATGGTGGTTCCGCTCAATGCCACGTTCACCGACTGGGGCCGGGTCGAACGCGCGTTGTGGGTGTGAAGGTGTTCGGTGCTGACAAGCACAAACTCGCCTAGGCTGCCCGCCTGTGAAGCGCCTCATCCTCGTTTCCGATAGCAGCCCTGAACTGGTCGAAACGCTTTCGCACATCGGCAAGGAGCTCGATTTGACCGTGGTCGCGGATCCACCCGCCCGCGTGGTCGCGCGCGCTCGCAAAGAGCAGCCGCAGCTCATCGTGCTCGACATCCAACAGAAAGACGGGCTCGAGCTGCTCAGCCTTCTGAAGACAGGGCTTGGTACGCGCAACATTCCGGTGGTGGTGGTGGCGGGGGAAGACTCGTCGACGCTCCGGGAAATGGCGCTCGAGATTGGCGCCGATGCGTTCGTCGAGAAGCCGTTGGGTCCCGACTTCCTCCCGAAAGTCGCTACGTTTCTCGACAGCCATAGGAAGAAATAGTCGCCCGCCGACGCTACGGGCGGCCGCGACCGAAGTGGTAAACAGCGTCGATGACGACTGAACTCTTGATGTTGGTGCTGCTGGCGATTCCAGCACCCCCTGGTACGAGCAAGGGGCTGCCCTTCATCGAAGATGACTACGCCACCGCGCTCGCGATGGCGAAGAAGAGCAAAGTTCCTCTCTTCATCGATGCGTGGGCTCCCTGGTGCCACACCTGCGTCTTCATGCGCGAGCATGTCCTCAACCAGCCCGAGCTGCTTAAGCACGGCCAGCGCTACGTGTTCCTCGCGGTCGACACCGAACAAAAATCGAGCGCTCCGTTTCTTCAGAAGTTTCCCATCGAGGTGTGGCCCACGCTCTTCGTCGTCGACAGCGCGACAGAGGCGGTGGTGCTTAAGTGGTTGGGCAGCGTGAACACCGAACAGTTCGGAAAGCTGCTCGACGACGGCGAAAAGGCCGTCAAGGTGGCGATGCAGGTCAAAGGCTCGCCTGAACAGAAGCTTGCACAGGCAGATCGCCTTTACGGTGAGCAGAAAATCACCGAAGCAATCGCTGGTTACCGCGCGGCGGTGACCGCAATGAAGGCAGAGCATCCGCGGCGCGCGCGCGCGATTGAGTCGTTGCTCACCGCGCTCAGCCAGAACCGCGCGCACAAAGACTGCGTTGACGTCGCGATCTCAGAAGCGCCAAAGCTTCCGCGCGGCGCCAGCTACCTCAACTCAATCTACCTTGGCCTGTCATGCCAGGCAGCGGCCGACGCGAAGGCTCCCTGGAAGCTCGACGCTGGTGAGCAGTTGTTCACGCTCGCGCAGGACGCGCTCAAGGTCGAAGGCATCCTCGCAGATGACCGCAGCGGGCTGTACGAAGCGTTGGTCGACTACCTCACCGAGAAAGGCGACAAAAAAGGGGGCGGCGAGCTGGCGCTGAAGTGGCTCGAGTTCCTCGAAGCCGAAGCGGCGAAGGCGCTGACTCCGGCAGCACGCGCGGTGTTTGATCCCCACCGACTCAACGCTGCACTTGCTTCAGGTCAACCCCAGCGGGCTGTCGCCGCGTTGATGAAGTCCGAGCAAGAGCTTCCCGACGACTACAATCCTTCGGCGAGGTTGGCCGTGGCGTACCGTGAGTTGGGCAAGTTGGATGATGCGCTCGCCGCTGTCGATCGCGCGATGAAGAAGGTCTACGGCCCACGCAAAGTGCGAGTGATGGAGACCAAGGCTTCGATTCTCGCGAAGAAAGGCGATTCTCCTGGTCAGAAGAAAATCCTCACCGACGCCTACAACTACGCGAAGGAGCTTCCCGAAGGCCAGCGCAACCCGAAGACAATTCTGCGGTTGGCAACCCAACTCTCGAAGCTGCCATGAGTCGCGCTTTGGTATCCTTTCAAGAGAAGTAGAGGCGCGATTCGAAAAAAAGCAGCCATCGCACGTTTCGATGGCTGCTATTTTCGGAGAGTTGAAACGCGGTCTCGAAACCGAAGATTCACTGTGCGATTCTCGACCGAACTACCTGCACCTTCGATCCGTATGCACTTGGTGATGGGTCACCCCGCCAAGATTCAATGCGAGCTTGATTCTCTTACGGAAGCTCGACCGTGCCGTCCGTCTTTGGTTCATCGTCGGCCTGCTCGGGCTTTTCACCCCCGACCACCGTCCAGCGCCTAGTTGGCAGGGCCACGCCGTCCGTCTTTGGTTCAGGCTGCTCCGGCTTTCCAGGCTCAACCGTAAGGGTCCGACACCTGCTCCAAAAACTCGCTTTGTGGATCCGCCGCTGGGCGGCCGATTGACTGGCCACGTCGACGCTTACTTCCTGGCAGGGAACTGTCGCGGAGGTACTCTGGTTGTCGGGGTCCGCGAAGCATGTCTGTTCGTGGGTGATATTGACGGGCGCGAAATACAGCGCATATGAGAGACCGCCACCTACGGGCCTGTTTATGGAAAGGTACTTCATTCCTGAACTCACGTGCTTCGAGGAGTCAACATACGCTCCCGTCTTCGAAAAAGGATTGAGACTGTACAGTCCGTTCGAGTCCGTCTGGGTAACCCGCGTCTCACTGCAGTCGTGAAACGCAACAGACACCTGATTGAGGGGTATTCCGTTCGAGGTGATTTTCCCGTAGGTGCAGCCAGAGAAGGCGAGGACAGCGAGCGCAACAAGAGTCCGTTTCATATTCGTAACAGCTCCGAGGTGAGTTTCGAGGGGCAACAACGCCGCGCTACGCAAACGACAGGCCGTACGGCAGGCGCGTGCATGTGGCTGCTCGATTCGCATGGCGATTGTTACCGGCCCGAGTGGAAACTTTGGTTTCGCCGACCATCGTGCTCAACGCCACCGAGATCCCAACCTCGCAACGGGCTGTGCGATTTTCGAACGCCGTACACTGCCACCCCGACTTACTTGTCGTGGATCAGCCCGAAACATCTTCACGACTTGGCTCTGACTCGCTGCGTCACCGTGCTGCTCAATATTTGAAAGCTGCGCTCAGAGAGATGGACGCAAGCGCAAGCAAGGATTCTTCGCCGCTCAAGAGACTCTTACCAAACGGCTAGCGACGCTCGACGTACCGGTCGAAAAACGCAGTCGCCACCGGCTTGCTCAGGTCGGCGATGTTCGCGACGCGAAGCCCGGCATCCGAGATGGCGTAGACGAAGTCGTCTGCCATCACGCTGCGACGCACTTGCGGTGTCCAGTAGTAGGTCCAATTAAAGTACTGGCTCACCTGGAAGACGTCTCTCATCGAGACGGCGCCCTTGGGCGTGAATCCCTTGGTGACGTCAACTTCATAGACGCGCAAGTCCGAAATGAAGCTCGACCAGTACTCGTCGTTCGTCCGGTAGTTCTGGGACCAGTCGGCGAACGGAATCGCCAGCAGCTTCTTGGCGCCGAAGTAGTTGAACGCTTTGTGCTCGTGCTGCGCTTCGCTCCAGCTGTAGGCAGTGCCGACCTTCTGGACGAACGTCTGCTTCGGGTTCGCCAGGTCGCTGACGTCGAAGATGGCCAACTGCAGCGAACGCGCGCGCCAGTCGGTGTTGTCCTCAGGTATGTAGGTGCCGATGGTGAGCAGGTGGTTCTTGTCGATGGGGTGGATGTAGCTCGAGAAGCCCGGCACCTTCAGCTCGCCGACCTTCGTCGGCCGGGTTGGATCCGTCAGGTCAAAGGTGAACAGTGGATCCACCTGTCGGAACGTCACGACATACGCGCTGTCCTCGACGAAGCGGCTCGACATGATGCGTTCGCCCTTCGCGAGCTCTTCGCTCTGCCCAATCACCTCGAGCCGCCCGTTCTTCTCTTCGGTGACGTTGATTCGGTTGGTGGTCTCAATCATTCCCCACCAGTTGGTGGGTTGCTTCGGGTCGAGCACCCGAGTCGAAATGGTGGTCGCGAGACGGAAGTAACCCTTGCTGTTCTCGTCCATCGAGAACTGGTCGACGATGTGGCCGGCAATCGTGCCCGACGCAACATAGCGCGCCTTTTCGGGCGAGCTGATGTCGAACTTGTGGACGTACGTCGTGTCTTTCTGGCCGGCGCGCGGCCACCACCACCAGTGCCGAGTCGCCACGTACAAATTGCTTGCCGATGAGTAAATCTCACCCGCCTCGCCGAGGATGGTGTTGCGGTCGATGGTTGGGCCGGGGTTGCTGAGATTCAGGGTCGCGACAGTCACCATCCCCAATCGGGTCGGCGCGTTGACTCTGCTGAAGCTGGCGCAGTCTTGCGGCATCAGGGTGGTGTTGCCATTGATGATCGCCTGGCCGGGCGGTAGCCAGTCGGTGAGCCCCTGCGCGCGAATCAGCGTCTCGTTGTTGGAAATCATCTCGTTGTACGTCGCGACCAGCTTGGACTTGTTCTCGGGTCGCCACAGATTCTCGTTCCAGTCGGGCCAGAACTTCACCGTCGAGGGAAACCGGAAGGTGTCGGTCATCACCATTCGCACCGAGGTCCCGACCTTTCGCGCGCTCTGGTACGCACCGGGAAGGATGTACTCGTTGATGACCTTCATGTTCGCCATGTCCGTGACATCGAACACCGTCATCTTGGTGGTGTTCGAGTAGTAGTAGCCGCAGTTCAGAGCATCACAATTGAAGCCGAGCTCAGGCTGCATCGGGTACTTGCGGAACACCTGAGAGAAGACGACCGCTCGGTTGGTGCCGTCGAGAAACATCTCTCGCGGGTAGCCTTCAACGCTAACCTTTCCGGCAATCGACAGCTCAGACGCGGGCCACGACTTCGATGCGTAGAGCTTGCCCCCCGAGAGAACAAAGATTCGCGTGCCATCGTTCTTAATGAAGTCCGCTTCATCGACACCCGCCACCTGGTTGTTGGTGGTGGTGAAATCTTTTGGAGGTGCAGCCGCTTTTTCTGATTGCGATGCAGTGGGAGGCCCAACAGCAGTATCCAACCCACCCCGCGCCTCGAAGCCTCCACCCCACCAACCCCAGCTGGGCACCTGATCTCGCTGTGCTTCGAGCTGGGTGCGCATCTGCAACACCGCGGTGTCCTCGAGGTAGGTCTCGAGCTCCTGACATGCGTTGTTTCCGCTAAACGTCATCAGCTCTGCCCGGTTCTGCACTTGGGGCGAGTCATGAAGAACGTTGTTTCCGCTGCATCCCGCGGCCAATCCGGCCAGCGTGCCCATCATCCACTTGCGCCATTGAATGCTGATCATCGAATTCTCCAGTTCCGGCTTTCGTGATTCGGCAACTCGTCCGATGTGCTTAGCCTGGGCCAGCAGAAACCGCTGTTATTGTGGCGGGTTGTGCCAGCAGTGCACCTCAAAAAGCTGAGGGTTCGCTCGAAAGTCGAAGAAGATCCGTGGACCTGTCGTGACACCTACAACTGAAGAAGTAGCGCCTCGAATTGCACACGGTATGTTCGCGCGGCGCCGCGTGAGGAGCGAATCGAAACATGAGTGACGTCAAATTGCCCGGGCACCTGGTCGAGGTGCTCGACACCATGTCGCAAGAAATGGGAGTGCCGCGCGACGCTTTGGTGTCACAAGCGGTCTTCCAGTTCGCGCGCCTCAGCGGGTACATCGTTGCCGGGAAAGCCGCCTCCAATAACGCCGGGGCAGCTGGAGTTGCTCCGGTGAAGGCCGCGGCGAACAAGCCGCAACCTGCTCCGGTCGCGCTGAAGAAGCGGGTGCGTGAGCCCGAGCCCGAACCAGACGAAGAGCCGGAGCCGGAGCCGGAACCGGAGGACGAGCCGCCCGCGGAAGACGAAGAAGGTAACCCTTTCGACGAACAGGAAGACAAACAGGAAGAGGACGAGCCGCAGGATGAGCCGGTGGATGAGGCCCCACAGGAGGATTCGCCTCAGGACGACGAGCCCGCGCCAGAGGACGAGCCGCCAGAAGAAGAAGAGGCCGCTCTGCCGCCGCCGTCAAAGGGAAAGGCCCCGACGATGGTCATCTCGATGGCGGGTCGAGACGCCTACAAGATGACCGGAGATCAGGTTCTGCTGGGCCGCGGTAAGCACTGCGACTTCGTCATCGAATCCAACCGCGTCTCGCGAGAGCACGCGCGATTCACCAAAAAAGGCGGCGACTTTTTCGTTGAAGACCTCGGCAGCTCGAACGGCACGTTCGTCGGGGCCAATAGCAAAGAAAAGCTGACCGGCCCAAAGAAGCTCAAAGATGGAGACGACGTCACTTTCGGAACCGAAAAAGTGAAGGTCGCCATCAAGAGGTAGTTTTCTTCGCCTTAGCGGCGCGCGCTTCTTTCAGCACCTCGTTCAAGTGACAATCCTTGAACGTCTTGCCGCTGCCACAAGGGCACGGGTCAGAACGCTTGGGCAGCGCAGCCGGCTTCTTCCGCAAACCGGACGCCAGCAGGAATCGAGAGAGAAGGGTCGAGAACGGGCTCATTCTCGCACGAATGTATCGCCCCGCCGCCCGCTGAAGCGCGCGAATACGTCAACCATCGCAGCTTGCTGAGCGAGCTCTTGTTCGGTGATGAGCCCGAGGAACTCGTCGCCGTCCAACACCGCGACGTAGGGCGACTGTGCCGCGTTCATTCGCTCGCGTGCCTCTGTGAGCTGCCTGGTGGGTTCGATGGTCGGCACGTCACGCTCCATCGCCGACGCGATGTATGCGTTGGGTCCGTTTTCCTGCGCGTGCTGCACGACCGCCCGGCGGGTCACCACACCGACCAGTCGGCCACCATGAAGCACTGCGAACGCAGGTTGTGGATTTCGAACGAGCCACTGAATTGCGTCGGCCATCGTGGTTGCGGGTGACAGCGCTACTGCCCGCGGGTTGATCGCCTGCACCACCGTCACCTTACCCAATGCGCCGCTCATCTTTTCCTCGCGTGCCTCTGCGTTTGCGCCGAAGAAAACGAAGAGCGCAATCAGCCCAAGCATCAGCTGCCCAGAGAGGAGTGCGAACACCAGCATCGCCACTGCCAGCACACGAGCGACACCGGCAGCGATGACGGTTGCCTTTGATTGACCCATTCCCATCGCGAGCAACGAGCGCAGCAC
>JANOHG010000599.1:0-1650 GCA_031406375.1 Archangiaceae bacterium
GCTGGAAGGCATCCGTACTTGTTCTCGATCATCATGCTGAGCGCCTCGATGAGCCGCGTCGCAGGAGTGACCGTCACGACGCCGGTGGTCATCACGTCGCCCGCGCGCACCTCCATCGCTCCTTCCCGGGTGCGATCGGCGAACACCTTCAGCAGATCGCGGTGGGTCACCAACCCGACAAGCCGACCTGTTTGGTCGACCACGGGAAGATGTCGGATTCGGCCGCGATTCATGAAGGTGTCGGCCTGCGCGAGGTTGTCATCCGGCTTGAGCGTGATCAGCTCGCGGGTCATCAAGTCTTCGACCAGGAACATTCGGTGCCTCGGCTCAATTCTTCTTGAGCGCATCATCGAGTGGAAGCTGCTTTCTGCATTTTCGTCCATGCATCACCGTCTTCGCGCGCCCGGCATTTGAAGGTGCAAGCGTCGAGCGGGCACGACCTTAGCGCCGACGCGCGATTTACTGCGCGGGCACAATCAGCCCAATGATCTTAAGGGAACGACGCCGACCTGCGCCGTCATCCCGCGGGCCGTAAGCGTCCAGGCGGCGGATCCTCCTGGCATCGGCCAGGCCCGCTGGGAAGAAGCCGCCGCCAGGTGAGCACCCAGCACGGCCTTGAGCACTCGAGCCACGTGAAACCGCGACGGCAACAAAAAAGGCACGCTGGCCGGCTGTGGGATGAATGATGGATCGGAAGTTTCTGCTGAGCATTGACAATTTCCTCTCGAGTTGGAGGCTCGTGATGGCAAATCGGTTAGGCCTTCGGGCCGGTGACATTCGAGGCCCCATGAACGATGAAGAGAAAGGGAAGAAGCTGCTGACCGCCGTCGAGCGAATCGTGGCTTCGAGTCAGAGTATCCGCGCGACGGTCGAGGCCGCTCGCCTGAAAGTGAAGGGCGAGCTGAAGGGTGACGTGCTGCGCGAGGCCACCGCGCGCGAGCTGATTCGCAGCTGTTCGAACCGCGCGGCGATTGCGGGCGGCGTCTCAGGGCTGCCGGGCTTGGTTCCGGGGTTTGGCTCGATCGCGCTCGCCATTGGCGGGGGCCTCGCCGAGCTGACGTTGCTTCTCAAATGGGAGGTCGAGCTGGCGCTCGGGTTGAGCCACCTTTACGGCTTCGACATTGAAGATCCCCGCGAGCGTCAGCTGGGCTTCCTGATGGCCAGCGTCGGCACCTACGACGCGACCGGGAAGAACTTCTTCGTGGATGTGATGAAGGTCGAAGGCACTGCTATCTGGAACTACGCGCCGCGTGCGGTCGGGCGAATGGTGGTGAGCGCGATGGCGATGGTCGCCGCTGTGTACGTCTGGCGTGGCCTGCTGAAGGCGGTGCCGTTTCTTGGGATGGCGGTCGGCAGCTCGATGAACAAGGTACTTACCCAGCGGGTCGGCAACCGCTGCATGCGCGATTGTCGCACGCGCCGCGCACTGATGGACGATATGCCGAAAGAGACCGCCTCAGTCGCGCCCAGGAAATCGAAGCCTCGACCCAACGCGAAGCGGAAGGAGTGACTTCGGGGAAACGCCACCGTGAATCAAGGGAATGTCTACCCGGTTCCCGGTTCCCGGTTCCTGGTTCCTGGTTCCTGGTTCCTGGTTCCTGGTTCCTGGTTCCTGGTTCCTGGTTCCTGGTTCCTGGTTCCTGGTTCCTG
>JANOHG010000610.1:0-1497 GCA_031406375.1 Archangiaceae bacterium
CTCTGTCTGCAAGAGATCTTCAACACTCCTTATTTCTGCCCAGCCCAGACTCCCAACTGGTGTGACTCGGCCGAAGCGGTGCCCGGCCCGACGACGTCGATCCTTCAGGAGTACGCAAAAAAGTACTCGATGGTGATTGTCGTTCCCCTTTACGAACGTGAGATGGCGGGTGTCTATTACAACACAGCGGCGGTGATCGACGCCGACGGAAAATACCTCGGGAAATACCGCAAAAACCACATTCCGCAAACCAACGGCTTCTGGGAAAAGTATTACTTCAAACCCGGTAATCTCGGTTACCCGGTCTTTCGCACGCATTACGGGGTGGTGGGCGTTTACATCTGTTACGATCGCCACTTTCCCGAAGGCGCTCGGCTGCTGGGAATCAATGGCGCCGAGGTTGTCTTCAACCCTTCCGCCACCGTCGCGGGACTCTCGCAATACCTCTGGAAGCTCGAGCAGCCTGCGCACGCAGTGGCCAACGGGTATTTCATCGGAGCCATCAATCGGGTGGGTACTGAGCCGCCGTGGAACATCGGCAAGTTCTATGGTTCGAGTTACTTCGTTGATCCCCGAGGCAGTTTCCTAAGCACCGCAAGCGAAGACAAGGACGAGCTCGTGGTGGCCGAGCTGAATTTCGACCAAATCGAAGAGGTTCGGCGTACCTGGCAATTCTTTCGCGATCGCCGTCCAGAAACCTATGGCGACCTGATTCGGCAGCTACCGTAGAATCAGACCGAACTCAGGCTCTTAGGCGCTCCGGTCGACCCGCTTCGGCTCGCGCAGGGCGTTGCGCGCCTTGATTGCCTCGAACGCCGCGGGGAAGGTCGGGCGGTTGACGTACCGACCGCTGCCCGGTTGCACGTCTAACTTTCCGTCAGCCCAGCACACCTTGCCTTGGCTGATCGTGGTGCGAGCGACTCCCGTGACGGTGAGTCCTTCGAAGATGTTGAAGTCGACCTTCTGGTGGTGCGTCTTGGCCGAGATGGTGCGGGTGCCCTTCGGATCCCAGACGACCAGATCCGCATCGGCGCCGACGGTTATCGAACCTTTTCGTGGGTACAGATTGAAGATCTGAGCTGCGTTGGCAGATGTCACTTTGACGAACTCATTGGGGGTCAACTTTCCAGTGGTGACGCCCGCGTGCCACAGAACGCTCATTCGATCTTCGACTCCGCCGGTACCGTTGGGAATCTTGGTGAACGCTTCTTTCCCCATCGCCTTTTGAGGGGCGCAAAAGCAGCAATGATCGGTGGCGGTGGTTTGCAACGTGCCCGCTTGAAGACCTTCCCACAGCGCGGCTTGGTGTTCCTTGCTGCGAAACGGAGGGCTCATCACGTGCGCCGCGGCAAACGCCCAGTCAGGGCTGCGGTAGACCGAGTCGTCAATTAACAGGTGCCCGGCCAGGACTTCGCCGTACACCCGTTGGCCTGAAAGCCGCGCGCGGGTGATCGCCTCGAGCGATTGCTTGCACGAGTTGTGAACGATGTAGAGCGG
>JANOHG010000614.1:0-3054 GCA_031406375.1 Archangiaceae bacterium
TGCTGCCACTGCTGCACGCCGATATCACCATCGCCGCCACCACCCCGCCCATCGCCACTGCCTGCACAATTTGCCGTCTCATTTGTTGTTGCTCCGTTCGTTGGGAAAATTCCACCCAAGCGCGAGCGCGAACTGCACGCCCGGCTTGTACGACCACTGCTGCACCTGCCCTGAAGTGATGAACCTCGTTTGATCGAGAAGGTTCGAAAGGCTCGCCTTGAGCGCGAAGCCCATCGGCAGCCGCTGTGAAGCCACGAAGTCGAGCTGATGAAACGGTTGCTCGTAGGAATCAGGCACCGAGTCGGTGCCGACTTCGGAAATGCGGGGGCCATAGACGTTGTAGAAGACGCCAAGCTCGGTGCCGGACTCTTCTGCCTGCCACTGCACGAACCCGTTGACGATGTACGGCGACTGGCCCTGCAGCGGCCGAATCTGATTGGTCAGATTCACGCCAGGCATCGTCGAGATCACCATCTGCGACCAGACGAGCGCGACGTTCGCCCCTACCCGAAAGTCACGCAGCGCGCCGATGAGCCGACCGGGGTTGGTGCGCGCTTCGAGCTCGGCACCGACGAGGTTGGCGCCGGCGGCGTTGGCGAACACGAACTGGTTCCCGCTGCCTCCCCCACCCGCCGCGAGCTTTTCGATCGGCTTGACGAAGTTCTTGTAGAAGCCGCTGACTGCGATCACTTCGTTCGACGAGGGAAACCATTCGGCGCGGAGGTCGGCGTGGTGAATGCGCGTCTGCTCGAGCGCGGGATTCCCGGTGACGTCGCGACGCCGCAGGTAGTCGTAGAAGAGAAACGGCCCCAGCTCACGGAAGGTGGGCCGCGCGAGCGTGTAGGCGTAGCCCAGCCGAAGGTTGAGCTTTTCGCTGGGCCCGATGACCAGATTCACCGAAGGAATGAAGTCGTGCTCGGTGCGATCGACCTCAGGCGGCTTCGAAGACGCCGGCTCGACGCTGAACAGCGAATCGGCCCGCAACCGCAGCTGGGTTCCTTCGTAGCGAACGCCGGCTTGCATCCGAAACGCGTCGGCCGGTCGCCACTCGGCCAGGGTGTAGCCACCCCAAATGGTGCGCGTGGCTGAGTAAGCGTCGGACGCGCGGGTGTTCTCTTCGAAGCGAAGAAAGCCTTGCTCGAGATTCTCTGCAGTGAGGATGCCTTCCGGCGGCCCTTGCAGCACCTCGAGCGCGAGACCGCCCCGATTGCGGTAACGAAAGCGGCGGCCACTGAACTCTCGACCCGAGTATTGCCCCAGGCCGCCGAGCTTCACCTTCAATCCAGGGCGCAGGGGAATGTCGATGTTCAAGGTCCCACCCGCCGACTGCTCGGTGAGGCCGACGAAGAACCGGTCGCCTGAGCCTGGCTGGGTGCTCCACAGCGAGCCGAGCCCCGAATCCTCATACGAGAAGTCGCGAATGTCGGCCTCATCGCGATGCACCCGCGAATAGTTGATCTGCCAATCGATCTCGGACTCGTTGAGCGCTGCGAGCCGGTGAAAGCCGCGCAGCTGGGTGAAGACGAGTTGCCGGTGGGTCGGGTGCAGCCGTGTCGAACGCTGGCTCGAATTGACATCGAGACGGGTACCCTCGAGCGCAATCGCGGTGGCGTCGAAGTTGTTGATCACCAGCCCAAGCGCGTCGATCTGGTGATCGCGGTTGAGCTGCAGTCCCAGGTTGGCCAACAGACTGGTGGTGCCCGCGACACTGCCTGCCTCGGTGGTGAAGCGATCGTTGGCGACGATGGTGTCTTCGACCTGCTCTGGGTTGGCAGTCGCGATCCTGCGGGTGAGCTCTTTGCGGCTCCATTGGGCAGCGATCACCACTCCCAGTCGCTTCTCGCCGCCGAGCTTGAAGCTGTTACCTGTCTGCAGCGCGAGCGAGGTATTCGGCGCCGCAGCGCTGATCACCGTGGGAGACCACTCGTTCGGCAGCGACCTCGCCGCGTCGAGACGATCGTCGGTCGTGAAGCCCTCTCGCACCTGAACGGGGCCATTCGTCGGAACAGCATCCGGCAGCGCGCGCTTTGGTTCATCGAAGCCAAACCTCTCGCGCGCGCTGCGGTGCGGGTCGGCCAGCCGAGGCCGAAACGTCGTCTGTGTGTCGCCCGAGACCGTCAGCTTGGCGCTCAGCTCGAACGCGGTCGGAAAGGTGGTGGTATCGATCACCAGCGTGCCGCCCCCAAAGGATCCCGGCAGATCCGGCGAGTAGGTCTTCAGGACGTTGAGGTTCGCGACCAGCGCGGTGGGGAAGAGATCCAACGGCACCGACGGCTCGTCCGGTTCGGGGCTTGGCAGCAGCGTCCCGTTCAGCAGCGTCAAGGCGTAACGACCGCCCAGGCCGCGCAGAAACACATAGCGCCCATCGACCACCGTCGCGCTCACCACCCGCTTCACCGCCTCGCCCGCGTTTGAGTCGGGCGTCCGGGCGATCTCCTGTGCGCCAATCGAGTCGGACACCACCGCCGACTTCTTTCGCTCTTGCAGCAGCGCGGACTCGTTGCGCTTGTCAACCTTCGCCTCGACAACCACTTCCTGTACCGACCGCGCGTCAGACTCGAGCGCCACCTCGAGAGTGGTGACTTCCCCGGGCTTGACCACCACGTTCTGAATCCGCCGGCCCTCATACAACTCATAGAAGACGCGCAAGTCGTAGGTGCCAGGCGGCAGCTTCAGCCGGTAGAAGCCGTCGAGGTCGGTGAGCGCGCTCCTCTTTGCTCCGGCCGTCACTTTGATCGTCGCTTCGATCAGCCCTTCGCCGGTGCGGCCGTCGGTGACACGCCCGCGAATTCCGACGAACCCCGTGGGCAGCTTCGGCGCCGCGACGCCAGCAGCCGACCCTGCATCAAGGCGGCTCAGTCTCTCGGGCGAGAAGGAGTCCAGTCCCGCGTCGAGGGACTCAAGAGCAACCAGAGGCAGCCCCGCGTCTGCGGAACTGAGTTCACCGGGATGACCGAGAAGAGCAAGAGCGAGCAGGAAGAGAGGGTTCAAGGCGGACGGGGATCTGCCCTTGCTGCGTGGCGACGTTCCGACAAGCCCGCAACGAATGCGTCA
>JANOHG010000619.1:0-2904 GCA_031406375.1 Archangiaceae bacterium
GGCACGGTGCAGGCGCAGTTCCGAATCGCTAAGGACACCGGCATCGTCGAGCGCATCGACGTCTTCCCCGAGCCGATCATCGAACAAGACGCGATCGAGAAAAACTATGGAGCCCAGTGTGCCCCGGGCGAAAAAGCCGGCTGCTACGAGCTGCGGTCGCAAGCCAAGAAGCCGCCCTATTTCCTCTATCAGCGCCTGGGCCTCGCGATCTTCTTCCGCGAAGACGGGAAGACCGTGCAGTCATTCGCGTTCCTGCCGGCGCGGAAGTGATGCCGACGCGTTTCATCGGCCTCACCGGATCGATCGCGACCGGGAAGAGCGCCGTCGCCACGATGCTGGTCGGCCGCGGCGCCGCCTTGATCGATGCCGATCAGATCGCCCGCGAAGTGGTCGCGGTAGGCCAACCTTCACTGGCCGAGATCGCCGCCCGATTTCCGGGCGTCATCGCGCCTGACGGCACACTGAATCGCAAGGCTCTCGCAGATCGCATTTTCAATAACCCGGTCGAACGCGAGGCGCTGAACGCGATCACCCACCCTCGGATCCAGGCGGAAGTGATGTCACGTACCGCGGCGCTCGCAAAACTGCAGGTGCCGGTGGTGATCTACGACGCGGCGCTGCTGATCGAGAACAAGCTGCACGAAGCGATGCACGGCGTGATCCTCGTCACCACTCCGCCAGCGGTGCAGCGCCAGCGGTTGATCGCGCGCGATGCCCTGAGCGCCGAGCAGGCTGACGCGCGAATCGCCGCGCAGATGCCTCAAGAGGAAAAGCTGAAGTTCGCGACCTGGATCATCGACAACGGCGGCACGCTTCAAGCGACGCAGCTTCAGGTTGAAAAACTTATGGAAAAGCTAAGGTCCGCGTCCTGATGGCGACCTACTTCGTCACCGGCTACCCCGGCTTCATCGGGAAGCGGCTGGTGCAGCACCTCGCAGAAGCCGACCCGAAGGGGAAAATCTACCTGCTGGTGCAGCCGAAGTTCCTTCGCGAGGCCGAGGGGTACGTGCTTCGGCTGAAGGGCGCTCCGGTCGAGCTGCTGACCGGCGACATCGTCGACATGCATCTGGGGCTGGCGGGCGCCGAGTACCAACGCCTGTGCAACGAGGTGACGCAGATCTTCCACCTCGCGGCGATTTCGTACCTGGGGATGCCCAGAGAAATCGCGAAGAAGGTCAACGTCGACGGCACCCGCAATGTCCTCGAGCTGGGGCGCGACTGCGAGAACCTGGTGCGCTTCAACCACTTCTCGACCTGCTACGTGTCGGGCGATCGGGTCGGAGTGATCGCCGAAGACGAGCTGGCTGCGGGCCAGAGCTTCCGCAACGCCTATGAGGAAACGAAGTTCGAAGCCGAAAAGCTGGTGCAGAAGGCAGCCGAGCACCTTCCCATCACCATCTACCGGCCTTCGAGCGTGGTGGGAGACAGCTCAACCGGAGAGATCGACCGATTCGACGGGCCCTATTACCTTGGGATGCTGCTCGTGCTCTCGCCCCTGGTCGTGCCCCTGCCACTGCCAGGAAACGGCGTCGCGCCGCTGAACGTGGTGCCGGTCGATTTCTTGGTGAAGGCGGTGTGGAGCCTCTCGCGCAATCCTCTGGCAGTGGGGCGAACGCTGCACCTGGTGGATCCAAACCCGATGAGCGCCCGGCGCGTGTACGAACTGATCGCCGAGCGCGCGCAAAAGAAGCTGCCGCGCTTCAATCTTTCGGCAAGCGTTGCCGACGTGGTGCTGCGGATGCCGGGAATCGAGAAACTCGCCCGGCCTCAGCGCGCGGCGATCAACTACGTCAATCACCTCGCGCTCTATAATTGTCACTCTGCGCTCGAGCTGCTCGACGGCACCGGGGTGCGCTGCCCGCCGCTGTCGAGCTACCTCGACAAGCTGGTCGACTTCGCCCGCGACTACTACCGCCGTCGCAAAGAGACCGCCGCGAGCGAGGTCGAAGATCCACTCGACCGCCCTTCGCGCACGCCGTAGAAGCAGCCGATGACGAAAAGCTACTGCGTCGGCGACACCTTCACCCATGTGCGCGAGTGCGATCGCTACCGGCCGCTGTATTACGCAGCTGCGTCGGGCGACTTCAACCCCATTCACATTGATCCGGATGCTGGGCGTGCCGCAGGGCTGGGTGGCAACATCCTTCAGGGCCTTTGCACGATGGGCTGGGCAGTCGAAGGCTTCGTCAACTACCTCGGCGATCCAGGCAAAGTGTCGAGAGTGAAGGTGCGCTTTTCGCGGCCAGTGATGGTGGAAGACACGATCACCATCGTTGGCAAGGTGACCTCGATTGAAGGCGGAACGCTGACCGCAGAGCTGACTGCCAAGAACCAGAAGGGCGACGACGTGCTGAAGAACACCGTCGTCGAGGCTTCGATCTGATGCCAATCGACAAGAAGTTCATCGGGAAGAAGTACGGCCCTACGACCTATGTCATTGGTGCCGAGAAGCTGCGCGAGTTCGCTTATGCAATCTCAGGCGGAGTGCCGTCGATGGGGTTCACCGGCACCGGGGCTCCCAAAGGGCTCAACCCGCTGCTCCATGACGCTCAGGCTGCGAAGAAGGGCCCCTATGGGGATCTGATCGGCTTGCCGAACTTCGCGGTGGTGTTCTCGATCGCTCCGTTCGGGCAGGCAGTGACCGACCCCGAGCTGAAGATCAACCTCTCGATGCTGGTACACGGCGAGCAGGAATTCGAGTTCTTCGAGACGATTAGGCCAGGCGACGTGATGAGCTCGACGGGGGTGATTACCGATCTCTACGACAAGGTCGGAAAAGACTTCCTTACCCTCACCACCGAGACGACGAATCAAGAGGGCAAGCGGGTCGTCCGCGGCAATTGGCTCGCGGTCATTCGTCACAGCTGACCTTCAGCGGGTGATGACGCCTTCTTCTACCAGTTG
>JANOHG010000648.1:0-1602 GCA_031406375.1 Archangiaceae bacterium
TGCACCTCATCAGCAAAGTCAGGAAGGTGGGGTTCCACACCGAGATGAGCCCGAGATCTTCGTCGGCCAACAGCTGACGGGCCGTTTCCAGTCGCCATGCGTCGACGTCGGCAATCCGCGCTACGGTGCCAGGCACCGCGAGCATTCGCTTCAGCGCCCACCGCGTCACCGGGCCGAAGTACTCGGTGTCGTCCTCAAAACCGATTGGCAGCCCACCTGACGTGCGCTCGGGCTCGCGCGCTGCCGGCGACACCGACCAGTAGCTCGACGTGCCCAGGATGCGCGGGCGCGACGCGTACAGCGAGAAGAGCCACGGCGCGGTTGCGGCCGAAAACTCTGCGAGCAGATCGTCGGTGTAGGGGATCAGCTTTCTCGCTTTGGCCGAACCGCTGGAACGTTCGAGCATTCGCACCGGCGAAGCGGTGAGTACGCGCGGCTCACCTGCTGCGATGCGGTCGACGTAGGGTGCGAGCGCGTCATAGTCGACCACTGGCACGCGATCCTGGTACGCGCGGATCGATCGGATCCCGCTGTACCCGTGGGCGCGGCCGTAGACGGTGTCGGCGTTCTTCGCGAGGAACTTGAACAACAAGTCTTCTTGCGCCGCGCGTGGCTCGGCGCAGGCCCGCCGGAACCGAACCTGTGCGGCGGCGATGCTCAGCGCGTGCCCCGCGCCCAGCGCGCTCAGGACGACGCGGTTTTTGAGACCCACTCGGGCTCCGTAGGTTGATGTTTCGGACCCTGAGGAAAAGGGGCGTTGCCCCCCAACCTGCCGAACCCGAGCCCGAGCAGCCGCGCGACGCGCTTCTTCGCGTAGGCCAACGCGAAGGGAAGATCGATGAGCCCGATGCACGCCAGCTCGTCGCCCTCGGCATATCCACGGTTCTTGCTGACAAAGAACCGAATGTCCGGTTGGGCCATCGCCGCCTGGTCGACCACCGCGACTCCTTGCTTCAACTTCCCATCACTCCCCTGCATTCTCAGGATGCCTGCGTCGGCGTCCCACAGGCTTCCGAACCGGTCGCGTGCCAGCGCATCGAGCAACCCCGCCTGCCACGCTGGAGTCGGCTGATCATGGCGCGGCCAGTACTCGAGAAAGCTGCGGCTGAGGAGAAGGTATGTCTTGTACCCCTTCGAGACGAGAAACCAATACAGCGGAGTGCCGGGGTTCGAGAGCTTGGTTCGCAGGAGGAACAGGAAGAACGCCGTCTGCAGCGCCTTCTGGCCCCAGTAGGCCTGGTCGACAATGGTGTCCCCTGAGAAGACGGCGATCACTCGGCGGCCATTGAGCGTTCGATGACAGACCTCGATCGTCGAGAAGCCCTGAAGCGACCTGTCACCCGTGTCGAGCACCGTAATGACTCTCTGCTTTGCACTGAGATCGGCATCGAACGTCTGCCGGGAGACCCCGGCGTAGTACTGCACAAATACGTTCCACATCGCGTCACGCACGGTCGGGTCGAGCGTGGATACCGCCACCTCGCGGGCGACGAGCTTCCCGGATTTCTTGCTCATCTGGATTCCTCACGGGTGACTGGAAGCGGTCGACCAGGCCGTGCGCTGGGCGCTTGACTCACCCGCTCGGTGCGCGGCTTGGCAAAG
>JANOHG010000714.1:0-6204 GCA_031406375.1 Archangiaceae bacterium
CCGACCCCTGCTCCCCCACTGTCGCCTGCTCCCCCACCGCCGCCTGCTCCCCCACCGACGCCAGCTCCGCCACCGACGCCAGCTCCGCCTGCGACGCCTGCTCCGCCACCGCCTTCGCTGCCAAGATCGTGGACGTCAGACGGCAGTCCGCACGCGGCTGCGAGCGTCAGCAAGAAGAGGAGTGGCAGGCGTACAAGCATTTTGAGGCCATACCATTCTGGTGCGCCAACCGCTTGGGGCGTGCGGGAAGCTGGAAGCGGGCTTTCACTGCTACAGTCGTGTGACTTGCGCCCGCAGCTCAGCCGCCGCGCGACTCTGGAAGCAAATGCTCGCCCGACTTGATTCCGGTCATGCCCCCAGACTCCCTCGGCTGGCGCCAACGAAAGGGTGAGCTGGATTCCTCGGTGCTCTTGCGCGTCGTGTTGGACGAGCCGAACCAGGTCTCGGAGTGGGACGCATTCGAAGATCCATTGATGAGCACACTTGTCGAGGTCGAAGGACCAACTTCAGCCCTCAGTTTCCGGACAAGCTGTAGTTATTGGGGCGCGGCGCGAAGGTGACCGTGACCCGCGTTCCACCTGCCGGCGCGTCAGTGAGGGTGACGACTGCGCCCTCTGCATCCGCGAGAGCCTTAGCCACCGAGAGTCCCAGGCCGCTTCCGGGTTGAGCGGATGCGGCGCGTCCCCGAACGAACCGCTCGAAGACGTGTGCCCGCTCGTCGGCGGGGATTCCCGGCCCGGTGTCGGAGACCTCGAGCACCACCGCCTGACCTTCACGCTTTGCTTCAAAGCGCACCAGTCCACCGCGCGGGGTGTAGCGAAGCGCATTGTCGAGCAGGGCGTCGAGCAGGGAGCAGCAGGGTCAAGGCGAGGAACAGGCTTCGAGGCTTCATTGGAGATCTCCAGTCAGAGGGTGAGCAGCCAAGTCGCCGCGCTCGCGCGCGGTGCAGGTGCGGCCGAGGACCTGCTTGCAGTTGCGGTCGAACCACTTGTCAGCCTTCGCCGGGTCGGCGAAGCGAACGGCGTTGGCCGATGGGGCGAGCGGGTCGATGACCTTCCCCGCCGGCGAGCGACCGACGCGGGTGGCGTCGTTGGAGTGGCAGGTGGCGCACGATGCCTTTCCCGAGGGGCCCGAGTGTTCCTCGAAGTACAGCGCGCGCCCGCGGGTGGCGTCGAAGCCGGCAAACGAAGCGTCCTCGGCCCGGGCGTTCAGCTCGTATCGCGACAGCAGCGGAGTGGCGGCTTCGGCGCTGCCGATGGGCATCAGCCGCCACAGCAGGAGGACGGCGGTGAAGCCCACGAGCACGCCGGTCGCAAACCCGGCGGCGCGCGCGAGCCCAGAGGGGGCTTCCTCAGGCGTTGCCAAAGGGGCGCGCTTGTAGCCGGTCACCATCCCTTTGATCAGGTTCTGTCTCTCGAGCACCGACGACAGCAGCACGCCGGCGACGTGAAGGGCGATCAGCACCGGCAAGGCCCAGGCGGAGGCCTCGTGGACCTCCTTCACCGCGTGGGCCGTTCGCTTCGACATCAGCAGCGGGCCGCTCCACTCAGGCCCGAGCGCAACGACGACGCCGGTGATGGTCACGGCAAGCAGGGTCGCCAGCAGGGCCATCACCATCACTGCGCCGACAGGGTTGTGACCGATGTAGTGGCCGGGTTGCCCTCGCAGCATCTGCCGCAGCGCGTACAGCACCTGTCGGGGCGAACGAACGAAGTCGGCGAACCGCGCGTGGCGGGTCCCGACGAAGCCCCAGACGATCCGGAACAGCACCGTTCCCAACAACACCAGGCCGAGGCGGGTGTGCAGCGCGGTCGTCGCATCGTCGTCGGCAGTGAGGAACGCGCCGAGCACCAGCACTGCGAAGGACAGGTGCACCCCGCGAACGGCGACGTCCCAGACTTTGATGCGCTTCATGATTGGCTCCCTTCGCGCCTCGATCTGCGAGCGCAAAGAGGACCGTAGTGATCGCTTGATGAACGCAGCGTGAACGCTGTTCAGTAAATCGTCGGCTTGCCGTGAATGGTCTGGCCCGAGGAAAGCGAATCGAACAGTGGGTCACGCTCTCGCGAGCTTGAGTCGCGTTCTCGCATCGACAGAGCTTCCCTGACCTCTGCATCCCTGGGAGTCGGCCTGATGCCATTCACCCGGCGAAAATCGCCCTGAGCCGCGATTGCCATGGGTGCGCAGGCATTGGCTCTGGACAACCCTACTTCCGCGCACCGCTGAGTCGATACACCAACCGACACGAGTAGCAGGCAGAATCACAGAATCCTTCACCGGAGATGAGCACCTGCAGTTCGCCGCACGCACGCACGGCATCAAAGCCTGAGTCGGTGCTGTTGGGGCGCCGAATTCCCGCATCTTCATCGGGCGGTGGCACTCCGCCGTCGAGCGCTGCGGTCGGGCAGATGTCGCCCAACGCCTTGCTCTGCGACTGCGAAAGCAGCGCCAGCGTCGCTGTCTGCGTCAACTTCATCTCGCATGAACTGCAGCTGCCTCCATCGACGAGCTCGAACGCGCGGACTTCGGTTTGGCCATAGGACGCGAACTGACCGTCGAAGCCGGCATCGTATTGAACCCCCTGAACGGTGAAGAACACCCGCCCGCCGTCATTGAACCTCGAGAAGGTGCCTTCAAAGTCATACATCACTGGCATCCCTGGAAGGCTGCAGGCGGCAAAGATGCCTTTGCTGTGAAGCGCGAACGTCCCCAACACCTCATCGCCAACTGGCTTGACGACATCGTCAGAGCATCCCGCGCAGCCCGACAACAGCAGGAACACCAAACCCCATTCACGACGCACCATCCGCGGACCATACAAGCGTTTGAGCGCCGGTTGGCCTACTCGCGCTTGAGCGCCTGAATGAGCGCAAACTGCACCGTGGCATCGGTCTCGATTTTCGAACGTGCCTGACGCGACCCGGCACCACCCGAGTTGCGCGAGTCATTTCGGCGGCGAAGTGCCGCCAGCCTCTTGGTGAACGGGCAAGCCACGCTC
Organism: Archangiaceae bacterium; assembly: GCA_031406375.1. Taxonomy (GTDB): domain Bacteria; phylum Myxococcota; class Myxococcia; order Myxococcales; family Myxococcaceae; genus JAGSPQ01. Next base: position 2,999 of record JANOHG010000714.1, read on the forward strand.
GCCGTCTGGAACAAACTGCTTTTGCGCTGCACGGATTATCCTGGGCAGGCTGCGTGCGAGCGTCGCGACTTTCTCCCAGTCTTCACTTTCGAGTGCCTCCCGGCCGACTCCGACCAGGCGCCCAACGCCCTCGAGCGCGGACACGTCCCATTTGGCCGCTTCGTCCGACGCGAGCAGCTTCTCGCAATTGGCAACCAGCTCGCGAAAGGCGTCGAAGGCCTTTTTGCGATCGACCTTCGTCTGCTTGGCCATTCGTTCATCTTGGTCGATGCGCAGGCGCGCCACCTCGGGCGCGGGCAGGTCGGTACGCGCGAGGATGCGAAGCGTCGTTACTTCTTTGGTGTTGGGGTGGTGCGCACGCACCGACAACGTCCCATCGGTCGCGAGCTCGAAGCCCACCAGAATCGAAACGTCGCCACGAACCGAACCGCTCAAGTGGGTGAGGCGAACCTCGCCCAGCTTGGTGCAATCGGTGCTGAAATCGCCCTCTCCTTGAAAAATGGGGATGACGACTTCAGTCTGGGCCGCGTTGGCTGGCATGAAGCACTGCTCGGCGCGCACTGGAATCGATGCATTCCTTGCAATGAGACGGCGCACGCGCTTGCCCGCGAAGCCCACTCCAAGAGAATGCGAGGCGACGTCAAGCAGCAACGTTTCGCCTGAGGTGGAACCAATCTGTGAGGCCTGAATCGCGGCTCCAAAAGCCACCACCTCGTCGGGGCTGACTCCGTGTTCCGGCTCGCGACCAAAACGCGTCGTCAACAGCTGGCGCACCCGAGGCACCCGCGTCATCCCACCCACCAGAAGCACCGCGTCGATCTGGTTGGCTTCGAGATGAGCGTCGGCCAACACCTGCCCGCATACGTCAACGCACTTCTGCCACAGCGGCTCTGACAGCTCTTCGAAGAGCTGGCGACTGAGCGATGCAGGGGCTTCGCCGTCCTTGCCGTTGCCGATCTCGATGCTGACCGCCTCGGTTTTGCTCAGGTTGCGCTTGGCCTGCTCGGCTGCGGTGCGAAGCCGTCGCATCGCGAGTGGGTCGTTTTCAACGGATGAACGGCGCGCCGCCGACATCTGGTCCAGCAGCCAGCCCACGATGCGGGTGTCGAAGTCCTCTCCGCCCAGTTGTGGGTGGCCTCCGGTGGCCCGCACCTCAAAGACTCCGCTGCTGATGTCCAGCACCGTCACGTCAAGGGTGCCGCCACCGAGATCGAATACCAGGGCGCGACCCGTGAACTGCCGCGCCAGGCCGAATGCGAGGGCGGCTGCCGTTGGTTCATTGACGATGCGCAGCAAGTCGAAGCCGGCGATCACCGCCGCTTCCTTCGTCGCCTGTCGCTGGCCATCATCGAAGTTCGCTGGAACGGTGATGACCGCCTTGCGAACGGGGCGGCCCCAATACTTCTGAGCATCGAGAAACAGCTCGCCGAGAATGAGCGCGGACACCTGCGTCAGCGGCAAGGTGCAGTGTTCCAAGGCGACACGGATCTCTTCAGAAGGCCCGCTGACGAGGCGGGACGAGAGCTTGGCTTGCGAAGCCGCTGCAAGCTCGGGCGTGAAGCGTTGGCCGATGTACCGTTTCGTGGCGGTGGCCACCCGCTGTGGAAACCAATTGAGCACCTCAAGCGCAGAGCTGCCGACGAGGAACTGATTCTCATGAAAGGCCACCGCGGATGGCGTAAGCCAACCTCCGCTGCGGCTTGGGATGAGCGTGGGAACCCCATCTGCAACAGTCGCCAATACGCAGTTCGACGTACCGAGATCAATGCCGAGCACTGGCTCGTTCATGGCTCGCTCGTTGGCGGTTGGCTGAGCAGCTCTCGCAAGTCAGTGGTGTCGTCGAGCTCGAGGGCGAGGCCAAAGCGCGCTCCGTCGACCACAACTTGAGTGACCCGCGCGCCCACCTCGAGGGTGCGGTTCGCGAAGGCGAGCGTCAGCGTCAAGGCGACGCGTTCACCCGCCACCTTCTCCTCGTTCGACCACACGAATGCGTAACCATCGATGAGGCCCCTTTGGGCTGCGAGCGTCAGGTCTGCGTAGGTCGAGAATGAGAGGGAAACGGGCGTGCCTTCCAAGCCTTCTGTCGTGGGGAAATACCGCGCGAACACTTCGGTGGGCGAAACGAAACGCACTCCGAAGCCACGCTCGTCTCGACTCACTGGCAGTGCGTCGAGACGTCGGACCACGGCAACCTCGAAGAGCAAGGGGCGCTGCGGTTCGATGACCAGATTGAGCCACAGGCGCGTTCCGGGTGAGTAGATCTCGCGCGTCGCCACGAAGAGTCCCCCCGCCGAAACGTCCCGAGTGAGCGCGTCGTGCTCGGTGTCCGCGTCACCGAACCGCAAGGGGAAATAATGTTCGTGCCGAGCATGTCGCCGCCGATCCATCGGGCCTCCATTGATTCACATTGACCGTGTTTCAGCTGCCGCATTGCTCCTCTGCCGCCGTCAGGCTCACGAGACTCGTGAGCCCAAAGCGCAGGAGCCGGTCAATGCCGCGTGACGTGTGCATCACGCCCGATTGTACCCCGCGGTTTCGAGAAACCAGAAGTATTGCACCGGGCCTGCGCAGGTCGCAGGGACCATCTTTGTTCCTTAACGTTCAACCTCCTACCGTTTGCGCAAGAGTTGCGTCTGGCAGCCTTCGCCGCAGAAATCGGTTGTGCTCCGACGCGACACGACCGACCAGCCGGAATCGCGGGTGCGGTCTGGCGCGCAAGTTGCTCACGGTTGCGGCATGACCATCGTCTGCGCCACGCGGTTCTCCGAAGAGTCGGCATTCGCCATTTGGGTTGCTGCTGAGTTGGCCCGCAAGCACAAAATGACTCTGTGGCTGGTGCATGTGCTTCCAGGTCGGGTGATTCGTTCATGGGGCTCTCGCCTTGAGCTCGCAGCGACCTCCGCTCTGGACGCCGAGGCCGAGGTGCTCAGGCAGTCGGGTCTTGATGTGCAGACAGCGGTTCTGGCTGGAAAGCTCGATCAAGAGGTACGTCAATTCTGCACTTCGAAGGCGGCTTCACTGCTGATCGTGGGCGATACAACCCAGAACGTCAGCGGCGCGATCGCCGGAACCCTCGACAAGCTTGCCTACCACGTTGAGACGCCCTTGTTGGTGGTGCGGGACCCGCGACCCTTCCAGGCGTGGGCCGTTGGCTAGGCACCGCTGTAGGTGATGCTGGCGCTTGATTTCACCTCGAGCTCGGCGGT
>JANOHG010000724.1:0-2961 GCA_031406375.1 Archangiaceae bacterium
AAGGTGCTCAAGCCGCTGATTGAAGACCTTGCGAAGAAGGCGCTCTGATTTAGCCGGTCTCCGCTTCTCTCACCGCCCGTGCGAGCGTCAGCACCTGCACCTCGAGTGCGCCTGCCTCGAGCAGCGCCCGCGCGGCTTCATTCGCGGTCGCTCCGGTGGTGAGCACGTCGTCTATCAGCAACACCCGCGCTCCTTTCACCTTCGGCGACGCTTCGAACGCTCCAGCGACGTTGGCTTCGCGCTCTTCATCCGACTGGCCGACCTGCCGCGAAGTCGGCTTCACCCGGGTCAGCGCCTCGTCGTGCAGCACCATCCGACCCACGCGTGCGACCTCGACCGCCAGCAAAGCCGTCTGGTCATACCCGCGTTCGCGGTACCGCGTCGCGTGCAGAGGAATCGGCACCACCCAATCCTGGGGCCGAACGAGGAACTGCCTTGCGCCCGCCATCAGCATCGCGCCCAAAGGCCGCGCCAGCTCAGGATGCCCCTCGTACTTGAAGCGATGAATGGCGCGCGCGACCGCCCCTGAATGCTCCAGCCGAGCGAACGCAACTTTGAACTTTGGGGGCCGCCGCGTGCACCGCGGGCAGACGCCACTTGCGTGAGTCCCTGGCTCGTTGCAGCGAACGCACGCCGCGTCTGGAATCTCTTCCACTTCGTGGGCGCAGTCTTCGCAGAAGAACGTGATGGGTTGAGACAGGACCCCATCACACCCAACGCACCGCTCGGGGAAGACGACGTCGAGGATGTCGCCCCACAACGTCACAAAAGCCCAGCCCGGTTCATCTCGACGGGCTGGGTTAACCCCATTACTTTGCACAGCGTCGGACCAATGTCGGCCAGCACACCAGGCCTGAGCTTGGTGCCTTGGAAGTCAGCGTGGCACAGCAGGAACGGAACCGGATTCAGAGTGTGCGCGGTGTGCGGAGCTCCGGTCGTCGGGTCCACCATCATCTCGATGTTGCCGTGGTCGGCCGTCACCACCATCGTCCAGCCTGCCTGCTGGCAGGTGCGCCACAGTTGCCCCACGCATTCATCGACGACCCGCACTGCTTTCAGCGCCGCAGCCATCACGCCGGTATGGCCAATCATGTCGGGGTTGGCGATGTTTACCAGCGCGAAGTCGTAAGTGTCGCCAACGAGCCTCGCGCACAACCCGTCAATCAGCTCCTTCGCGCTCATCTCGGGCTTCAAGTCGTAGGTCTTCACGTCGCGCGGACTGGGCACCAAGAGTCGGTCTTCTCCAGCAAAAACCAGCTCGCGCCCTCCATTGAAGAAGAACGTCACGTGCGCGTACTTTTCGGTTTCGGCGGTGCGCAGTTGACGCCAGCCTGCTTCGGACACGAGCTGCGGAAAAATATGGCTTGGCTGCTCGGGCGCGAACGCGACTGGAAGGCTGAACGTCTCGTCATACTGGCTCATGCACAGGTAGACGCCGAGCTTCAGGCCCCCGCGGTCGAATTCCCTGAAGTCGGCGACCGCGAGCGCACGGGTCATTTCGCGCGCACGGTCTGCTCGGAAGTTGAAGAACATCACCGCGTCACCATCGCGAAGGGCTCCCACTGGCTCGCCATTCGCAACCGTCAGTACGGTGGGCACCACGAACTCGTCGGTCACCTTCGCGTCGTAGTTGGTCTGCACTGCCGCGTGCGCGCTGGGCGCTTTGGGGCCGACGCTGCGCACCATCGCGTCGAAGGACGTTTGAATCCGATCCCACCGCTTGTCGCGATCCATCGCGTAGAATCGCCCGTGCACGGTGGCGAGCACGCCTACTCCCTCGCGCCGCATGAAGTCTTCGAGCGCGTCGACATACCCGAGCGCCGACTGCGGCGCAGTGTCCCTTCCATCGAGAAACGCGTGCACGAAGACTCGTTGCACCCCGACGCGCTTCGCCGCGCGAAGCAGCGAGTACAGATGCTGCATCGACGAATGCACTCCGCCGTCGGAAACGAGCCCAAGCAGATGAAACGCCGCGCCATCGCGTTTGCATTGCTCAAGCGCTTTGCGAATGGATGAAATCGCGTAAAGCCCCTCGTTCTCGCAAGCGCGGTTGATGCGAACCAAATCCTGGTAGACGATGCGCCCAGCACCCATGTTGGTGTGGCCGACCTCCGAGTTCCCCATCTGCCCGTCCGGCAGTCCAACTGCCAGCCCCGACGTCTGCAGCTCGCAGCTCGGAAAGTCTCTTGCGAGTGCATCCATCTGCGGAGTTCCGGCGAGAAGAATCGCGTTCGATTCCCGCTCTTTCCTCAGCCCCCACCCATCCAACACGACCAGCACCACTTTGTGTTTCGGTTTCATCGCTCGACCAAGTCCACCTTGTTGACCACTTTTTCCTGGTCGTACTTCGCAACGATGGTGGCCACCCGTTGTTTGTCTCCTGGCTCTTCGACCCAACCCCACAGCTCTACCCGACCATTGCGTACGCACGCCGTCGCTGATTTCCACCGCTTGAGCTCGGCTTGAAGCTTGATGCGCAGCTTCTTGAGCTCTGGCTGCACCGTCGAGCCTTCGGCGCACGCCAAGACGTGAATTCGGGTTCCGTCCTTGAGCCAGACCATCGACGTCCGCACGCCTTCGCAAAGCGCCCCGAGAATCAACGTCTGGGTCTCCTCGACATCCAGCGTCTCTTCCAGACACAACCCTGAAGACGCAGTCAGCCGTTCGACGCCTGGAATTTTGAAAAGCCTGCGCTCTTGGTGCGCCAGCGTCACCGCGCGAAAGCGAATGCCTTGCAGAATTTCTGGCCCGGCCCACGCCGAACTTGCCCCAACAAGCACCACCACCGCCCAATTCTTCACGGGGGCGTGCACGTACCGAAGAAGCACAACAAATTCGTGGCACACACGGTGCCGCAGGTGCCGCAGTTGTTTCGGTCGAACTGCGTATTGAGGCACTGTGTGCCGCACTTGGTTAGCCCCGCGTTGCAGGTACACACCCCCTGCAAGCAGGCCTGCGTCG
>JANOHG010000804.1:0-5751 GCA_031406375.1 Archangiaceae bacterium
CTGCTGCCGCTCGTCGATGACCTGGAGCGGGCGCTGCGCACCGTCGATGTGAAGCTGGTGCCAGACCTCTACCAGTACATCACCCTGAGGGGTGGGCTCGAAGAGTTTGGCGGCTTGCCGATCATCAGCCTTCAGGGCGGCCCGCTGGATGGCTGGAACCTGATCGCCAAGCGGATCTTCGACCTGCTGATCTCGGCCGCGGCGCTGCTCGTCGCGATGCCGCTGATGTTGATCATCGCGGTGCTGGTGCGGCTGACGAGTAAAGGGCGGGTGCTCTACCGCCAAGAACGGATGGGACTGGATGGACGCACGTTCCAGATGCTCAAGTTCCGCACGATGCAGACCGACGCCGAGGCAGAGGGTGCGGTGATGGCGGCGATCGACGATCCTCGGCGGACCTCGATTGGATCGTTTCTCAGGCGGTTTTCCTTCGACGAGCTGCCGCAGTTCTTCAACGTCTTCGTCGGCGAGATGAGCCTGGTCGGGCCGCGGCCCGAGCGCCCGATGTTCATCGAAGAGTTCAAGAAGCAGATTCCCCGCTATCACCTGCGACACCTGGTGAAGTCGGGGATCACCGGGTGGGCTCAGGTGAATGGGCTTCGGGGCCAGACGTCGATTCAAAAACGCATCGAGTTTGATCTCTATTACATCGAAAACTGGTCGCTGATGCTCGACCTGAAGATCCTGATTCGAACCGCGTTGGGCGGCTTTCTCTCGAAGAACGCGTACTGAAAAAAGCGATGACTTTGGCTCTGTGTCTGCTGTTGCTGTCTGCGGCGCCCGAATCCCGCCCGCGAAGCGGCCCGTCGGCATCGCAGATGGCGATTCTTTATTTCATGGCGGGCGACATGCGTCGGGCCGTGGACAGCGCGCGGACGGGAATGAAGACGGATGCCGCGAAGTGCAAAGTGCTGCTGCCGCTGCTCGTCGAGTACCAATTTCTGGTGTCGCGTCGCGACGAACTGACCATCGAAGAGGCCAAGTCATTCATCGCGTGGGACCGACAGATTTCTCCCAAAGCGTCGGGCAAGCTGACGGCGTTGGTCTACCGGAAGTATGTCGAGACGCCGCTGCAATACGCGCGCACGGCAAATCAGGGTGGCGATAGGGGGGCCGCGAAGAAGCTGCTGGAACAAGCCCTAACAGTCGACCCGACAAGCGATGCTGCTCTGGCGTTGAAGGCTTTGATTGAGCAATCCGATGGCGGTCGACAATAAGAAAAGCAGCCCTGGGTTGCCCCAGAGCTGCCTTTTCCCCCCTTGAGAGTTCCGTGGAGTGACAGGGCGCTCTTCGCATAGCCCCATCCAGACCGTCTGACTGCATCCCTCCGGCGTGCTTCTCTTGGATAACTTAAAAGAATGCGATTCGGTTAGCTGCACCCGCTGGTCGCACCGCAGTTGTGGCACTTGTAACAAGCCCCATTGCGAACAGTGATTGTGCCGCAGACATGGCACGGCGGAGCATCGGCTTGATTGAGGAAGGCCTGACGTGAAGACGCCGACGTCGTCATCGGGGGCGGTGAGGCGAGTGGCTCTCGCATCGCGGTCGCTTCGACTCTGGCCTGTGCTTCAGTCTGTTCTTGTTCCGCCGGCAGGAACTTCTGCGCCAGCCACCGAAAGATGTAGTCGGTGATCGACTTGGCGATCGGCAAGTTGGGATTGCCGGTAAAGCCCGACGGCTCAAAGCGCATGTGGGTGAATTTGTCGACCAGCACCTTCAGCGGCACGCCGTACTGAAAGGACATCGAGATCGCCGTGGCGAACGAGTCCATCAGACCCGAGACCGTGCTGCCTTCTTTCGCCATCGTGATGAACAACTCACCAGGAGTGCCATCGTCGTACATCCCGACCGTCAGGTAGCCCTCATGACCACCAATCGAGAACTTATGGGTGATCGCCTTGCGTTCATCCGGCAGGCGCTTGCGTGCGACGCGCTCGATGACGGTAGTGGTTTCGGCGATCTTCGATTCCGACTTTGAGGTGTTGAGAGGCTGGCTGCGCTTGCAACCATCCCGGTAAACGGCGACCGCCTTCAAGCCCAGCCGCCACGCTTCGATGTACGCCTGCTCGATGTCCTCTACGGTCGCCTCGTTGGGCAGGTTGACCGTTTTCGAGATCGCGCCCGAGAGGAACGGCTGGCACGAGCCCATCATCTTCAGATGGCCCAGGAACCCGATGGTGCGGGTGCCCTTCGACGGCTTGAATGCGCAATCGAAGACCGGCAGATGCTGATCCGCCAAACCCGGAGCGCCCTCGATCGTCTCGTTCTTGTCGAGGTAGTTGACGATCGCTTCGACTTCCGCCGCCGAGTAACCGAGCTTGGTAAGTGCAGACGGCACGGTGTTGTTGACGATCTTCAACATCCCGCCGCCCACCAGCTTCTTGTACTTGATGAGCGCGATGTCCGGCTCGATGCCGGTGGTGTCGCAGTCCATCATGAACCCGATGGTTCCGGTCGGAGCGAGCACCGTGACCTGGCTGTTGCGAAACCCGTGCTGTTCGCCCGCGCCGAGCGCTTCGTCCCAGACGCCCTTCTGAGCTTCCCATAGCCCGTTGCCCACGCCGTTGTCGTGTAGTTGGTAGGCCGCTTTCCGATGCTTGCGGATCACGCTCAACATCGGCTGTTCGTTGCCGATGTAGCCGGCAAACGTGCCCATCCGTTCTGCGATCTTCGACGACGTCAGATATGCCTGGCCACCCATGAGAGAGGTGATCGCTCCGGCGTAGTTGCGGCCTTCATCCGAGTCGTAAGGGAGCCCAGTCGCCATCAACAGCGCGCCGAGGTTGGCGTAACCCAGCCCCAACGGCCGGTAGTCGTGCGAGTTCTGAGTGATCTTCGGAGTTGGGTACTTCGAGAAGCCAACCACGATCTCTTGGCCCAGCAAGGTGACATCGACCGCGTGCTTGAACGCCTCGACGTCGAATTCTCCGTCGATGGTGCGAAAGTGGATCAGATTCAACGACGCCAGGTTGCACGCCGTGTCATCGAGGAACAAGTATTCGCTGCAAGGGTTGCTCGCGTTGATCCGCGCTGTTCCCGAACAGGTGTGCCAGGCGTTGATCGTGGTGTCGAACTGAAGCCCAGGATCGCCGCATAGATGGGTCGCCTCGGCGATTTCACGGAAGAGGCCTCGCGCCGAGTGGGTGTCCATCGCCCGGCCGTCCTTCACGGCGTGGGTGGTCCAGGTTCTGTTTTCGGTGACGGCCTTCATGAACTCGTCGGTGACGCGCACCGAGTTGTTCGAGTTCTGAAAGAAGATCGAGGAATATGCCGCGCCGTTGAACGACGAGTCGTACCCCGCCTGAATCAGCGCCCACGCCTTCTTCTCTTCGGTCGACTTGCAGCGAATGAAATCGAGCACGTCGGGGTGATCCGCGTTGAGGATCACCATCTTCGCGGCGCGGCGCGTCTTGCCACCCGACTTAATGACGCCCGCGAACGCGTCGAAACCCTTCATGAAGCTGACCGGACCCGACGCGGTTCCGCCGCCCGCCAGCAGTTCCCGCGACGAACGGATGGACGACAGATTGCTGCCAGTGCCCGAGCCGTACTTGAAGAGCATGCCCTCGGTTTTGGCGAGGGTGAGGATCGAGTCCATCGAGTCTTCAACCGAGTTGATGAAGCACGCGCTGCACTGCGGGTGCTCTTCCACTCCGACGTTGAACCATACGGGCGAGTTGAACGCGACCTTCTGCCGCAACAGCAGATGCGTCAACTCGGCGTGGAAAGAGAGCTTGTCGCCTTCGGCGAGGAAATAACCGCCTTGCTCGCCCCACCGGGTAATGGTGTCAACGACGCGCGAGATCAGCTTGCGAACCGACGACTCGCGCTCTGGAGTGCCGGGAGTGCCGCGGAAATACTTCGACGCGACCACGTTGGTGGCCAACATCGACCACGACTTGGGGACTTCGATGTTCTTCTGCTCGAAGACGACCTTGCCGTCTTCGCCCTGGATCCCCGCGCTTCGCATTTCCCATGCGATCTCATCGGCCGGGTCGACTCCTGGAGTAGTGAAGTAGCGCTTGACCGCCAGCCCACTTCCGCGAGCCGCCTTCTTCGGCGTCGCCTTTGGGGCCTTGGAAACCGTCACCTGCCTTTGGGCCAGCTCTTTTTCCATTGCTTCTTCTCCAGATTGACTGCCGGTGTGGGTGTAGAGCGAAATCCGTTGCGGCCCTCGAGGAACCGCCCTCAGGGATGACAAAGCGCGAAACGTAGGTTTTTTGGCGCCTGGATTCACACGTAACCCCCAGACATTGACCAGCTCGCCCCCTTGCTGCGAATGGACTTGTACCGTTTGACTCAATCAGGTGTCAAGCGTAAATCCACTAGATGTGGTGTCAAATTCCTGACCGATACCCCACATTTAGGGGCTCCCTACTGTTCCCCCAAACGAGCCGATCGCGCCAGGGCCTCTAAATCGGCCTGCGGCGCGTGCGGGATCGTGCCACCCACATATACGGCTGATCAGCGACTGCCAGAACGGAAAATAACACCACATGCAAGTTCACGTAAGGCGAGTTCCGGTCGATCGTTATGTTGCTGTGTGTACGTGTGAAAGGGTGATCGGCTTTCCCTATGGATCGATCGAATGCGGGCCGATTTTCAGCCTCACAACGCGATTTTGCGGATTCCGCACCGCCAGCAACCCGCTCCGAGTAGACAAGCGCGATGCCTCCGCCTTTTGAACGACACGTTTTCGTTTGTACCAACCTCCGCGAGCCGAACAACCCAAAAGGAAGTTGCTCGGTGAAGGGCTCGGAAGAGCTCCCAGTCGCCTTCAAGCAGGCGCTGGAAGCGAAGGGCGTGAGGTCAGGGGTGCGAATCAACAAAGCAGGGTGCCTGGATGCCTGCGAGCGGGGCTGTACCGTGGTCGTCTATCCAGATGGCGTCTGGTACGGAGGCGTGACGAAGGACGACGTGGCGCAGATTGTCGACGAGCACCTGGTAGGCGGTACCCCTGTCGAACGGTTGAGAATGAAGCCTTACGAGAAATAGACGGATCCTTATCTCGCCGTTCGCGCCATCTCACCCTTGGGCACGTGAACGCAGAACTTCTCGCCAGGGCGCAGCAGGGACGCAAGGCACTCGACGCTGAGCTCCTGCCGTAAGACTTCCGGGCGAACTCGAGGGCAGCGGCGATGCCCCTTCCACGACGGCACGGCGACGAAAGCCGTGCCGCCGACAAGACGCTTCAAGAGGCTGCGATTTCTAGCGGCGGTTGCCGAGCAAGCGCAGCAGCATCAGGAAGAGGTTGATGAAGTCGAGGTACAGGATCAGCGCGCCAGTGATGGCCGCCGAGCCTCGGCTCTTGTGCCCCATGTTCGCGTGGTGCTCTCGCAGCTTCTGGGTGTCGTAAGCGGTCAGGCCAGCGAAAACGAGAACACCTGCGCAGGCGATCACGAACGAGAGGCCGCTGGACTGAAGGAAGATGTTGACGATCCCAGCCAGCACCACGCCGATCAGCCCCATGAAAAGAAAGGTGGACCAGCTCGAGAGGTTCTTCTTGGTGACGGTTCCGTAGATCGACAGCGCTCCGAAGGCGCCGGCGGTGATGAAAAAGGTGCTCCCAATCGAGCCAAGGCTGTACCTGAGAAACAGCACCGAAAAGGTGAGCCCGGTCATGAAGGCGTAGCCGGTGAACATCCGCGCGGCGACGGGCCCACTGACCTTGGGAGCAAGGAACGACAGCGCGAGGACGAGCGCCAATTCACCCACGATCAGAGGCAGATACAGGCCCAGCACCATCTGCTG
>JANOHG010000821.1:0-1645 GCA_031406375.1 Archangiaceae bacterium
GAACTGGCCCAGGTCGAGGCTCAGGCAGTCGCGTTGCGCGCGGCCGAGGTTCAACGCCAGAGGCTGCGCGAAGAGCTCGAGCTTCGAGACCTTGATGTCGAAGTGAAGTGCGAAGCGAACCTCGAGCAGGCTTTGGGCAGTCTGCGCGCGCAATGCCCCAAAGAGCTGATGAACATGCTGGAAGTTGCCGAGCGCACGTTTCAGCAGGCGCTTAACTCGGGCCTCGCCGCTGCTGGAGTGGCGGTGTTTTTTTCTGGCGCGCTCGAGCGTTGGTTGTTCGCGCTCTACGTCACCCGCTTCAACGGGTGGCTCAACCAGACGGGTCGTCGCAAGGCATTCCTGGACGGCGCGGTAAGCGAACGGCGCGGCCGGCGCGTCGACTACTTTGATCACTTCGTCGAAGCCTTCGACGATGAACGCGCCGGCCGAGCTCCCACGCTGGGCGAAGTAGGGCGGGTCTTGCTCAAGCTCGACGAGAGCTACCTCGAACCGCTTCGTCGCTTCCTTTACGAAACGTACGATGCGCCAGCGGACTTCTACCCCGAACTGGGCGAGTTCGTGATCTGGGCCAACGAGACGTTGCGCAATCCACTCGCGCACGGGCGATTCGGAGATTTGAGTTACGACACGCTGAAGACCTTTCGCGAACGGCTGTTGTTTTCATTCGCAAAGGAAAGCCGCGGAGCGCTCGCGATGATGCTCACGCCCAAGCAATGACGAAGGCGATTTTGGTTCCGGGCTTCAATGGCACCTCGCGCCAGCCCCTGCTGGTGAAGCTGAAGCGGGCGTTGAAGGACGTCGGCCTCGAGGCGACGGCGATCACGCTCAAGGCGCGCCGCCCGACACCGGACCTCGAGGTCGAACTCGCGCAACTGCGCAAAGCGGCCAAGGGGGCGCAGGTGCTGATCGGCCGCAGCTTCGGCGGTCGGGTATGCGCGCGGCTGGCAGTTGAGGCTCCACCGCGGGCGCTGGTGCTGCTCGGCTTTCCGGTGCGACCGCCCGGCAAGCCACGGCCGCTGGACGAGGCGGCGCTTCGGGCGCTTCGGTGTCCCACCTTGATCCTTCAGGGCTCTAACGACGCGCTGGGTCCGTTGGAGGTGTTGCGACGGGTGTTGGGCGGCAGCCCGTGGGTCACCCTCGAGGTGATTGCCGGGGCAGGGCACGCTTACGGAAAACAAGAAGCGGCGGTGATTGCGCGCGCTGCGCAGTGGGTGAAAGAAGTTTCCGCTGCCGTTTCGTGACTTTCCGAGTGGATGAAGCCGGATCGCGACCCACTTGAGCGGGCCGCAGATTCAGTGGCTATCGCAATGCCTCGCGCATGGGTAAAGGAGCCTGATGCTCGTGTTGACCCTCTCGTTGTTGGCTGCGGCGCCCGTCAAGCCACTGCCCATGCTGCCAGCGCCGCTCGGTCGCCTGGGCAACTTCGTCGAGGAACCGCCTCGCGGAGGCCTGCCGTCTGAAGAGAAGGTGATTGTCGGAAAGCTTGACGGCTGCGATCGCGATCAAGCGCTGTACCTGACCCGCGCGATCTCGGGCACCTTGAGTGCTGTTCAACAGCTTCAGGATTGGATGGCGTTAACCAAAGGGCTCGAGAAAAAGCTGTTCAGCGTCGGCTGCGACTCGTCGGCCTGCCCGGCGACGTTTG
>JANOHG010000850.1:0-5061 GCA_031406375.1 Archangiaceae bacterium
GAGGAAAGTAGACCTTGCGCGCACGCACCGGATTCGACTCGCCTTCGAGCGTGAACAGCTCATAGTCGGCGGTGGTTTTGCCGGTCGGCTTCAACTTGTTGCTCTCGAGGGCCTGACCGGTAAGGTCCGCAAACGCCGCGAGCGTCGCCGTCGAAGCGCTGAGCGCGAACGGGCTGAGCTCTTTGCGCTGAGGGCTGAGGTAACCCGACAACGCAATCAACTCGAGCTTCTGGTTCATCACCACTTTGAGCTCGTCGCGGAAGACGCGAACGCCGCCTTCATCTTGTTGGAACGAGACGATCACCGCGCCTTCTCCGATGTCGTGAAGGTGCGCGACGCGGGCCTCGGCGATTCGATTCGGACTCTGCCGGTACAGCTCAGCATGCGCAAACAGGTACCGCCGCGCCGCTTGTTCGGCGTTCAGGCCGATTTCGCGCAACGACCGCACGGCTGGAGTTCGGCCCGACCAGAAGAAGGTGGGCACGCCAAGCCTGCTCTCGATCGTGGCGACCCTTCCTTCGCTCATCACCTTCTGACCCAGAGGCGAAAGCTCTCGGAGGTCGATGATCGCGCGACTGGAAGAAGACTGAACGAAGACGTCGAGGTTACTCTTCGTACTCTCTGCCGATGCGACGGATGCCAGACCCAGCGTCATCAGCATAGACCACAGTCGCTTCGCCATATTTCACCCCGGTTTTTGCTGGCACCTCCCTTCGGCCGAGGGGGTGTGAGCGGTGCGGTGAATACACCAGAGCAGCTCCAGTCACAAATTCGTTTTGAATAAATTCAAGCACTTGACCGGCATGTTTCTACCAAGTCGCCATCAGATTTCTGTCACTGCGCACCGCGTCACCTCGGCGTTTCAGGGGCTTGGGAATTGAGCAGACATTGGCGCACGCAGCCCTACAGCCGTAGAACGACGAAGACTGACTTCAGGAGCGCGAGGTGAGCCGTTCGCCGCGTACCAACTTCATCAACACCATCGAAATGTCGTCGCCGTGCGCGATGTGCTCGACGGCGTCGCGCGCGATCGCTGCTCCGGGCATTCCGAAGACGACACACGATTCCTGACTCTGCGCGATGGTGCGCCCGCCCGCGTTCTTGATCGCCACCATTCCTTCGGCTCCATCGGTTCCCATTCCGGTGAGGATCAATCCGACGGTGCGACGCCCATAGACCTTCGCCACCGACTCCAGCAGGGTGGTCGCGCTCGGCAGGTGGCCATCGCGCGCCGCACCTGAGATCACCGCGACCTTGCCGCGCTGACTCACCACCAGGTGCTTGTCGGGAGCGCCAATCAGCACCACGCCAGGCACCAAAGCATCGCCGTTCTGCGCCACTTTGATTCGCAGCTTCGAGCTGGCCGAGAACCAGCCGGCAAGCGACTCGGCAAAGGCGGCGTTGATGTGCTGCACGATCACGATCGGCGCGGGAAAGTCGACGGGCAGCTCGGACAACAATCGGTGCACGACCTGTGGGCCGCCAGTCGAGCTGGCGATGGCGACGATGCCAATCGCCGACGTCGAGAAGGCGGCCGCGTCATTCGGCAGCGCCTGAAAGGCCGGTGCCTTGCGCGAGCCGCGCAGATGCCGAATGACCCGAATTGACGCCAACAACTTCACCTCGCGCGCCAGGTTCCACGCTTCGGGCCCGGCGTCCAATGCCGGCTTGACCCGTAGCGCCAACGCTCCCACTTCCAACGCGCGGTGGGTGAGCTCGGGAGCCTGGTTGCGAGGATCCGCGGTGAGCACCAAGATCGGAGTCGGGATCTCACTCATGATCTGCTCGGTGGCAGTCAGTCCATCCATCACCGGCATCTCGACGTCCATCGTGATGACCGCCGGCCGCAACGCGCGGGTCTTGCCGATCGCTTCCTCGCCGTTGCAAGCGGTGCCGATGACCTCGATCGAAGGGTCTTTTCCGAGCGCGTCGACAATCAGCTGTCGGCAAAGCCGAGAATCGTCGACCACCAGCACTCCGACTTTCGGCGCCATGAATCCTCTAAGCCAGCAAACGGCTGACAACGTCAACCAGATCCTGCCGCACCAGGTCTCCCTTGGTGATGTAGCCATCGGCTCCGGCATCCATCCCTTTGCGGCGATCCCCTTCGGATCCACGGGTGGTGACGATCACGACTGGCAGCGCGCGCAATGTCGGGTGCCTCTTCAGCCGCCGCGTCAGCTCGAGTCCGTCGACGTTTGGCATCTCGAGATCCGTCACCACCATGTCGACCGCTTCGCGGCCGAGCACATCGATCGCTTCCTGGCCATCACTTGCGCTGATGATCTCGTAACCGACCGCCTCGAGCAGGCTCGCGAGCAGCTCTCGAGTCAGCGGAGAATCGTCGACCACCAGAATTTTCTGGCGCTGCGAAGCCGCGGCCTTCTTTCCGACCGGTTTCAGCTTCACCGCGCGGCCATTGGCGCTCGCAACCAGATGCGCGGCCGACAACACCAACGCGAGACTTCCGTCGGCCAGGGGCGTCGCTCCGGAAAGGTGGACGAAGCGCGAGAGCATTCCCTTAAGCGGGAACACCGCCTGCACCCGTTCTTCGAGCACGCGATCGACCGCGATCGCCGCCGACTGCCCCCTGCCCTTGAGCAGCAGCACCAACTCGCCCACTGTTGACGGGCGCTCGGGCGCGGTGCCCAGAATCGAAGAGAGCGATGCGAACGGCACCGGCTGTGAGTCGACCAGAATCGCAGGGCGGCCGGCGATCTCGAGGCGCTGATCCGCTTCGACCATCAGCGCGTGATCGACGTTGGACGCCTGAAGACACAGCCTCTCGTCGCCCGTCTCGACGAACAACAGCGGAGCGACGGTGAGCGAAACCGGCACCCGGAGCTCGAAGACCGCCCCTCGACCGGTGCTCGACGACACCGTCACTTCGCCACCGAGCCCAATCATTCGCACCCGAACCACATCGAGTCCGACGCCGCGTCCCGACACATCGGTGACCTCGGCCTTCGATGAGAACCCCGGCAGGAATATCAGGTCGAGCGCGGCCGAGTCTGACAGCGCGGCGGCCTGCGTTGGCTCGAGGAAGCCGCTGCGAACCGCGATGTCTCGCAGCCGGCCGGGCTCGAGCCCGCGCCCATCGTCTTCGACCCGCAGCAGCAGCTGCTCGCCTTCACGCTGGGCGTGAAGAGACAAATGCCCACGCAACGACTTGCCCGCCGCGGCTCGTTCGGTTCGATCTTCAAGGCCGTGATCGAGTGCGTTGCGCACCAGGTGCATCAACGGCTCGCGCAGCGACTCGAGCACCGATCGATCAATGCGCGTGTCCTCGCCTTCCACCTCGAGGTCGACGTCTTTGTTGAGCTCGCGCGACAAGTCGCGAACCATTCGTGGGTAGGCCTCGAAAAGCACCTGCAACGGCATCATCCGCAGCGCCTGAATCTCTTCCGACAACTCGGTTAAATCGCGCAGCTCTTCATTGGCGAGCAGCTTTCCCTCGCGGTGCAGCTCGGCCACCGCGTCCTTTGACGCCGAAAGCCGGCTGGCTACCTCGGCGACCGACGGCCCGAGGTCCTCGGCCAGGCGCTGAATCTGCTGCAGCTCACGGCTGAGCTTCAGCCGCTTCTGCGCCGCCAGCTCACGGCGGCGGCTTCTCGCGACCAGGCGGGTCGTCGTCGAGGTGAGCAAATCCAGCGAGCGCTGACTGATTCGCACGCTCGCGTCGACGCGGCCGAAGGGCGCTGCCGCCGCCTCAGACTCGTTGGCGCGAGCAGCTGATGGCGCGGGAACTGGCGCCGACGGGCCAGGTGCACTTTCTGCGACGAGCCCGGCCTCGGCCTGCACGCGCTGCCTGAGCCACTCGTGCAACCTTCGAAGATCCACCACGGCTGCGGTCGACACCCCTGCCAGAACCAAGACAGCGTCCGAGGCGACCAGCAGCGCATCGGCTGAGGCGGGCGCCAATAGGTACCTTGCCGGGTGTGCCGCGCGAACCACCTCTTCCATCTCGTGTACCAGCGCGTTGATCTGGGCGAAACCCATCATCCGCGCCTCACCCTTGAGCCCATGCAGCTCGCGCAGGGTTGCCTTGCCAGCCTCGAGATCTGGCTGGCCCTCGAGCTGAATCAGGAAGCGGCCGACTTTTTCGAGCCGCTCGATCACCAGCTCACGAAACTGTTGCAACAGCTTGTCGCGCGGCGTGGTCACCATCGCCCTCGCATCAGGTCACGTTCCATCGGCCGACCACCGACGACAGAGTGCCCGACAGCGCGACCAGTTGGTTGGTTGCCGAGCTGAGCTGCTGGGTCGCGACCAGGCTGTGCTGAGTAATGCCGAGGATGCCTGTCATCGACTCCGCGAGCTGATCAGTGCCGCTGTGTTGCTGCTGGGTGGCGAGCGTAATCGCTTGAACGGCTGCCGACGTTTCTTCCGCCAGGCGCACCACCTCGAGCAACGCGCGGGTGACCTCGCCTGCGTGTGCAGTGCCGCTGGTGGTTTGCTTGAGTCCGCTTTCCATCGCGTTGACGGTGACCTGCGTCGCCTCGCGAATCTCACTGATCAGCTCTGCAATCTCGGTGGTCGATTCGAGCACGTTCTCGGCCAGACGCCGCATCTCAGCTGCCACCAGCGTGAAACTGCGGCCGACTTCTCCGGCGCGGGTGCCCTCGAGCTCTGCCGAGAGCGCGAGCAGATCGCTGCGATCAGCAACGCCGGTAATGAACTCGACAATCTTATCTATCTGCTGCACGCGGCGCTGCAGTCGGGCAACCGCCTGGGCGATCGTCCGGTTGTCCTGCCGCATCCGTTCGACTGCGCGCCCGAATTCTTCTGCGCTGGCCTGCCCGAGGTGTGCCGAGTCGAGCGTGTGCTGCGAGGCGATGGCTGCCTCGCCGGCGTTGATCGAGATCTGCCGCGCGCTCTGCGCCAGCACTTCGGTGGTTGCGCTGGTCTCGTGTAAGCCTGCGGCCTGTTCGGCAGAGCCCGCCTCGTGGCCTGCCGACGTGTCCACCAGCGTCGAGGTGGCCGACGCAATGTGGACCCCTGCGCGCCCCAGCTGCGCCAGCACGTCGTGCAACTGGCTCTGCATCAAGCTGAAGGTGCTGG
>JANOHG010000860.1:0-3078 GCA_031406375.1 Archangiaceae bacterium
GCCGCTTTGTTGTAGCGTCTTCAGTTGCTCGGAGAGCGCTGTCAGCGGCTCCACTTCGGCTTGGGCATTCAGGGTTTCAATTTCGACCGCACGGCGTGATTGCACAATCTTCTGATCGGCTGAGGCCTGAGCGAGGCTCACGTCGGAGGAGACATGATTGTGCGCGGTGTTGATCGCAGCGAGCGCGCTCTCGACCTCTACCGGAGGGTCGATGTCGGTGATCAACGCCGCATCGAGCTGAATTCCATAGCGCGCCGAAGACGACATGCAGTCGCGATCCATCGTTTCGTTGAGGATTCGCAGGTTCTTTCGCAGGTCGTTGATGCTGACCCCTGAGACGACGCTGATCTCGAGAGGGTTGACCACGCCAGGGGGCAGCTCGCTCTTCGGAGCCTCGAACGCAGCAATTCGCTGCCGCAAGATTGAGATGAAGTAGCCCATCACGTGGACGATCGGCCGCTTCACCGCGAACAGGTAGGCGTAGAGGTTCTGCTCGTTGACCCGAAAGCGGAGCTGCCCAACGAGACCGGTATTCAGCTGATCTTTTGTCACCGCCTCGAGCATCGTGCCGCCGCGGTTGGCGTTCGCGTCCTCGGGATCCCACGCCATGTTCACCGTCTCAGTGGCGACTGACGCTTTGTAAATCTTTTCCCACGGCCACTTGAAGTACGGGCCACCTGGGGGAATCACGCGCAGCTGGGGGTACTTGTAGCGCTCGCGTTCCTCGGGTCGAAGCGACTCGGCCATCGGGTTGTCGAGGGTCGTCGTCTGCAGCTGCTCGGCTTTGCCGAACGACGTCTTCACTGCGCGCTCGTTGGGAGCCACCGTGTAGAAGCCGAAAATCACATACCGCAGCGTGAACCAGCTCGCCACGCCGAACAGCAACCCAGGTATCGAAACGAATTCCATGCACGCCCCTTATCTTAGTCCGGGGACTACATATCGAAGTCTGCCCATACAGGGGCGTGATCACTTGGAAGCTTCAACGCGCGCGCAACGGCGTCGACGCCGCTGGCAACGGCGGTCAGCGGCGGCGTCGAAAGGAAGAGATCGATGCGCAGGCCGTGATTCTTCGCGTAACCGCGAAGCCGGTAGTCCCACCAGGTGTACTGCGCGATGCCCGGATGCAGCGCGCGGAAGACGTCGGTCATCTGCAGCGAGTCACGCAGCTCTCTGAAGGCCCGCTTTTCTGAATCGGTGAACAGCGTTTGCCCTGCAAACAGGCGAGGATCCCAAACGTCGAGGTCTTCGGGCGCCACGTTGAAGTCGCCGCAGAGGACGAGCTTCGACTCGGGCGTGTGGCGCTGCGCGAGGAACCGTCGCAACCTCGTAAACCAGTGAAGCTTGTAGTCGAAGGCCTCTGAGCCGACGGTTTGACCGTTGGGAGCATACAACCCGTAAAAGCGAACGCCGCGCACGGTGGCTCCAATCAGCCGCGCTTGAAGATCCTCGGCGCCATCGCTGATGTTTCGCACCACATCGGTGGGCTTCTCTTTCGAGAGCAGCGCCACGCCGTTGAAGGATTTCTGGCCGAAGACAGCACATTGGTAGCCGGCCGCCTGAACCTCGAGCGCTGGAAACTGCGCGTCGGTGCACTTGAGCTCTTGCAACAGCATCACGTCGGGCTCGAGGCGCTTGAGCACGTCGAGCAGCTGATCCGTGCGGGCGCGGATCGAATTGATGTTCCAGGTGACGACGCGCACGATCAGAGAAAGTCTACCGAGCCGCAGCCTTCGCAGGCGGGTGCGGTGGCGTCGGTGATTTGTCCGCAAAACCGACAGCCCACCTTCGACTTCCCGTCTGCGCGAGCGCTCAGCGCCAGGTCGACCCGTTGCTCGAGCGCTTGCAGTTCCTTGGCGAACACCATTCCGCTGCTGCCAAGGGCGGTCGAGAACTCGAAGACAAGCTTTGCTCCCTCGTGAAGAATTCGCAGGGTGTGCCGGTGCTCGTCGAGTCGCGGGCTGGTTCGCGAGCCCTGCGCGTACACCAGCTGAGCGGTGCCGTACGTCGCTGGCTCGGCCTCATAGCCGATGGTCCCCAGCCAGCTGACCGCGCGGTGGATCGCCAGGGCTGCATCGGGAGGAGCCTTGCGTTCGATGCGGGCGCGCGACACGGCGACGACGATGGCGAAGTTCACCCACATCGACAAGTCTAACTTCACCTCTGACCTCGACCGAGGTCACTGGAACTGCGCGCGCCAGAGCCATACGCGTTTCCCTCGGCCTTCGACACGAGTCAGGCTCTTGATTTAATTGTCATTGTTCGCAACCGAGCTGCGGCACGCAGGTTGCCATGCCCCCCTACGTCGGACAGCTGCACCACGCAGCTTCACCCTCAGAGGAAACACCATGACCGTACTGCAACAGTTCACCCAGCCGATCCGCAGCGTCACCCTGCTGAGCTTCACTGTTCTGGCGACGCTTTTCTCTTGCGACGGGGCCACCTCCGATCCGAACACCACCGATTCGAGCGACGACTTGGCGGTCAATGCAAGTGAGTTGACGGTGCGAGACTGCGTCAAGGAAGCAACGATCAAGGGAAGAATCGACACTGTCGTCTTGAAGGACTGCCTGAGCCGTGCTCGACCTGACGCGGGCACCACAACAGTCCCAGACGCGGGCGGAGGCGGAAGGGGCACCAGCTGCTGCATCGCTTACGCCTGCAGCAATGGCGTCTGCCAATGCCAGAAGGAGCCGAAGGCGGGCACCCCTTGTGATCGGGAAACCTGTTACGAGACCTGTAAGGTCTGCCAGTAAGCGGTTACCGGCGCGCTTGCTGGTCCGTCCCCGACGACGCAGCCTGGGCGGCCGCCAACTTTCCGCAAGCCGCGCTTATGCTCGGCCAGCAGGCGCACTCCTCGCCTGACGTGCATGAAGCAGGTCTTCACGTGTCGTTTTGCATCATTGGCATTGAGCGCCGCGGCTGGATTTGCAGCCGCGGCATCGGCTCTCTGACAGCTCGGGCTCCACCTCGGCACGCTCTACACCGCCCAGCTCACCTATCCCGCCTCCTGTATCGCGGCTGGCACAGCAGCAGAGCCGTTGAACCGCTGATCAGTGGACCTCGTCGGTCTCTTCT
>JANOHG010000176.1:0-1708 GCA_031406375.1 Archangiaceae bacterium
CATCTTTCAGGACGGCACCGACCTCTACTGGGCGCGCTCTCGCGTGGTGGAGTACCTGTCGAAGGTGCGGGGCCAGCTCCCCGCGGGGGTGAACCCGCAGATCGGCCCCGACGCGACCAGCGTCGGCTGGGTGTACCAATACGCACTGGTCGACCCCACCGGGCAGCACTCCCTACAAGAGCTGCGCAGTCTGCAGGACTGGACCGTGCGCTACGCGCTGCAGGCTGTGGAGGGCGTCTCCGAGGTAGCGAGCGTCGGCGGCTTCGAGAAGCAATACCAGGTACAGGTAGACCCAGATCGGCTGAAGGCTCATGGAGTGTCAGTCGGCGAAGTTGCCGCAGCCATTCGGAGCGCCAACGATGAAGTGGGCGGCCGCGTCATCGAGATGGCCGAGCACGAGTACTCGGTGCGAGGTCGGGGCTACATCAAATCCGTCGAGGACATCGAGCTCGCGGTGGTGGTGACTCGAGCCGATGGCATTCCGGTGCGCGTGCGCGATGTGGCGACGGTGGCCATCGGAGGCAACATCCGCCGGGGCGTCGCGGAGCTCGACGGAATGGGCGAGGTGGTGGCTGGCATCGTGGTGATGCGCTCGGGCGAGAACGCCCTCGACGTCATCAAGCGAGTGAAAGCGCGAATCGACGAACTGAGACCCACGCTGCCCGAGGGAGTGCAGGTCGTCACTGTCTACGACCGCAGCACGCTGATTCTCGACTCGGTGAAGACGCTGACTGAGAACGTCGCGCAAATCGTCCTCATCATCCTGCTGGTGATTGCGGTCTTCCTGTTCCACTTTCGCTCAGCGCTGGTGAACGTGATCACGCTCGTGATCGCGGTGCTGGGCTCCTTCATCGCCTTCTACCTGCTGAAGATGACCATCAACATCATGTCGCTCGCGGGAGTAATTCTCGCGCTCGGCGACATGGTCGACTCGGGCGTCGTGCTGGTGGAGAACGCGCACAAGAAAATCGAAGCGGCCGAGGCCGAAGGAAAGAGCGTGGACCGCACCGCGCTGATTCTCTCCTCGGCGCGAGAGCTTGGCCCATCAATGTTCGGCGCCCTGCTGGTGCTGACGGTGGCCTTCCTGCCGGTCTTCGTGCTCGAGGGAGAAGAGGGCCGTCTATTCCGACCGCTGGCGCTGGCGAAGACGGCCTCAATGGCCGTCGCCGCGGTGCTCTCAGTCACCCTGGTGCCAGCGCTGATGGTGTTCTTGCTGAAGGGGAAGATTCGCCCCGAGCAGAAAAACCCGGTGGCGCGGGTGTGCCGGAATGCGTACCGCCCAGTACTTCGATTCTGTCTCGTCCACCGCTGGCCGATGCTGGCAGGAGCGGTAGTCGTGACGCTGCTCACCGCGCTCCCGTTCACCCGGCTCGGCTCGGAGTTCATGCCTCCGCTCTACGAAGGCGACCTGCTCTTCATGCCCATCACCGTGCCTTCGATTCCAATCGAGCAAGCGCGGACGCTGTTGCGCTGGCAGGACGCACGGATTCGCGAAGTACCCGAGGTCGAGCAGGTGTTCGGAAAAGCGGGCCGGGCAGAGAGCGCGCTCGACCCGGCCCCACTGTCGATGTTCGAGACAGGAGTTCGGCTGAAGCCGCGGGCGCAGTGGCGCAAGGGGATGACGATTGAGCGCATCACCGCAGAGCTGGCCGAAAAGGTCGCCAGCCCCGGCATCCAGGGTTCGTGGACGATGCCAATCAAGGCGCGA
>JANOHG010000908.1:0-12495 GCA_031406375.1 Archangiaceae bacterium
GCGACCCAAGGGCGCATACACCGAAGGGCAGAAGAGCACGCGTGTAAATGGCAGCAGGACTCAGCGCCGCGATACAGACGAAACCAAACCCTAACCATTGCAGCGCGCGCGTTGGCAAGATGTCCATCTCGTGGGGAAAGAGCCGTCGCAACAAGGCGAGCCCAAGCGAAAGCGAAGCATATAACGCGGTGTACTCGAGCTTCAGCGCTAACCACCACGCAAGCTCGGTGCCGAGTAATTCATTGAGCGCGCTCGGATCATTCGTCAGCGTGTGCATGCCGATCGCAAGACAGTACGTGGCAAAGATCGCGTGGGCTTCGGCCTTTCCCCCGCTGAACGCGTAAATGCCCACGTGGTAAAGGGACGCGGTCACGAAGATCGCAAATAGTAAGATCGACAACGACAGATCGTGCGTGCGCTCAGCCAGAACAGCGTCGCGCAATCCAAGCAGCGGGGCATCGCCGAAGCCACCGGTGCGCGTTGCGTGATTCGAGAGCTGCACGACGATCTCAAGCTCGCGATCACGCGTGCGCAGCGGCAGGACGTAGCTTCCTTGTGCAACCTGCTCATCGGCCGCTGTCAGCGCTGGCAAACCGCGCTCGGCTTTGAGGACTCCATCGATAAATACGCGATGTGCCACGTTCGGCTCAGGCATTCGCAGCGCAAGCTCAGGAGGATGTGGCGGCAGCAAAATGACTACGCGATAGGTGGCCGCACCATGCCCTGGTCGCCTCGAAGATGCAGACGGCAAGTTCAGCCACTGGCCGGGTACGGTGATGGTCGAGTGTGCATGCGACGCGAGCTCGTTTGGAGCGAGCAGGTTCCCCCAATACACTTCCCAAGTGCCGCGCAGTACGACGGCGAATTGTCGTTCGGGAGCCCAGCCCGAGAGATCGATGCGCCCTGCCTTCACGTCGGCGACCCACGTTCCTGAAGCCTTCGCCATACCGGTGCCGTAGCCTGCGAGCGCAAGCAGGCCGCATAGACTGAGCCCGGCGAGGAGCCCCCATGGTCGCGCGACTCGTCCTTGGAGCAAGCGCGCGATATTCTGCGCTGCTTTGGAACCGTGCATGATGTCAGCGCAAACCGAGCTGTTTTAGCGCCCGAGACAAGTTGGACGGATGCAGGCCCAGATGCGCTGCAGCACGCGCTTGATTGCCGTCATAGTGCTCGAGGGTCGCCCTGATCACCTGACGCTTCAACCCAGCCAGCGTGTCCGCGAGCGGAGTGTTCGGGATGGAGCCGAGCGTAGGCGGCTCTTCTGCAGCGGGCTGCGCGAGTAGCGAGCGTTCGAGCACTTCGTTCGGCAGATCATCGAGCCCGACTTCTTCGCCTGGACACAACACCACCGCGCGTTCGATCACGTTCGCAAGCTCGCGCACATTGCCCGGCCAGTCGTGCGCGCAGAGTTTTTCTAATGCGTCAGGATGAAAGCGGACAACGCGACGACTCTGCTCGCGAGCAGCGCGTGTCAGGAAATGGAGAGCCAGCTCCGGGATGTCCTCGCGGCGTTCGCGCAACGCAGGCAGGGTTACCGCGATCACTCGCAAACGATAGAACAGGTCGAGTCGAAAGCGCCCAGCCTCGACTTCTTGCGCGAGATCACGATTGGTGGCCGCGACGATGCGCACGTTCGGTCGCAACGTTTCGGTACCGCCCACGCGCTGCATCTCACCGTCTTGCAGCACGCGCAAAAGCTTTGCCTGCAGGTCGAGCGCAAGCTCGCCAATCTCATCCAAGAACAGCGTGCCGCGATCGGCCAACTCGAACTTGCCGCGCTTCTTGGCAACCGCACCGGTGAATGCACCACGCTCGTGACCAAACAGGTCGCTTTCGAGCAACTGCGGACTGAGCGCCGCACAGTTGATCACCACGAATGCACGCTCACGTCGCTCGCTCCAACGATGCACGGCACGCGCCGCCACTTCTTTGCCGACGCCGCTCTCACCGAGCAAGAGCACATTCGTATGACTTGCCGCGGCGCGTTCCAAGGTCGAGAGCTCACGCGCCATGACCTTACTCTTGCCCATGACGAGGCTATTGCGATCGGCCACTTCCTCGCGCAGCACCTCGTGGCTTGAACGCATTTCACGTTCGGCACGGGCGCGATCAAGCGCAACCGCCGCCATGCCGGCCAGCACGCCAAGCAGCTTCCCGTCGGACTCGGAAAAGCCGTGCTCGCGCCGTGTGTTGAGCACCTGAATCGTCCCGGTGCGCTCTCCACGCCTACTGAGTGGGCAACACAACATCGAACGCGTGTTGTGTCCGCTTTTGCGATCGACGCCGGAGTAAAATCGCAAATCGCTGCTCACATCGTTCGAGCGATACGCCTCGCCGGTCTGAAAGACGTGACCGGCAATGCCCTGTCCCGCTGGCATCCGGAACGGCGCAACCTTCGCTGCGCCCTGACTCACGAAGAACTCCAGCTGGTCTGGGCCGCGGTCGTACAGCGATAAACTACACGCCTCCGCGTCGAACACTTTGATCGCCACATCGATAACCGTCCCCAGCACCTCGTCCGGATCGCTCGCCGACATGAGCGCTTGCGCCACAGCCAGAAGCTGCTCGACTGGTTCGGTGGTGAGAACGCTCATTGAGGGTGCTTCTAGTGCGTAGCTTCCCTGCATGCACGTACGTGAATCATGGCCACCGCAGCAGCGGAACGCTGGGTTTGCCAGTGGGGTGGGTCAAACGAACCCCGCAACCCCGTCAAGAGTCAGCCCTGACTGCAGTAAATTGCGCAAAAGTCTGACCTTGCAAGTCGGACAGACTCTTGCAGCTCTGGGTCGGCGCCACCCCATGATTGCTCACACGGACCAAGTTCAGGTGGTGGTGGTGCGCGCGCGTGAGCGTTTGTGCGCAATTCGAATTTCGCAAGTCGAAGAAACGATGCGGCCCCTTCCAATCGCATCCATCGTCGGAGCCCCGCCGTATGTTCTGGGCGTCTCGATGATTCGCGGGCTGGCAACCCCTGTCGTCGATCTCGGCTCTGTGCTCGCACAGGCGGGGCCTGCTCGCCTCACCCGCTTCCTCACGCTCAAGAACGGTGGCCTTCGAGTCGCGCTTGGCGTCGATCAGCTGGTTGGCACTCAATTCCTAAACCAGGCCAACCTTCGCCCGCTGCCAGCGCACCTGCAGGCCAGCGCGGGTGAGCGAATCGAAGCGGTCGGCTCTTTCGACGAGCAGCTGCTGTTCATGATCGAGCCTGCCCGACTCCTGCCTGAGAGCCTTTGGGCGAGCCCGAGCCTCGAGGCCAAATGACTCGGCCCCTGGCTCCAGCCGACATCGAACGCTTCCGTGCGGTCCTCGCCGCTCTCTCTGGTTTTGATCTGCAGCAGCAGAAGACTGAGCACTTGCAGCAGCTGCTGGCGAACCGCATTCGCCAAACCCATTCGGCCGGTATCGACCCATACCTGCTTCGGTTTACTTCGGCGACCACCTCGGCCGAAGAGATGCGAGAGCTCGCCGAAGAGCTCACGGTGAATGAGACGTACTTTTTCCGCGAGCCCGCTCATCTCGATGCGTTCATTGCGCATGCGGTGCCGGGCCTCGTTGGAGCGCCAGGCGAAGCTTCTTCCCGCGCTTTGCGCGTGCTCTCAGCGGGAAGCTCGAGCGGCGAAGAGGCGTACACGCTGGCGATGCTTCTGAAGGAACATCGTCCGGATCTCGTCGAACGCGGCAGCTCGGTGGTTGGAATTGATTTGACCCCTGGAGTGCTCAGCAAGGCGCGGCGCGGTCGATACACCGATTGGTCTCTGCGCCAGACGCCGGATGCCTACCAACGACGCTACTTCCGCAAGCAAGGCAGCGAACACCAGCTCGACTCCAGCGTCCGGTCGCTCGTTACCTTCCAGCAACGCAATCTGCTCGAGGACGACGCGGCGTTCTGGCGGCCAGGCGCCTTTGACGTGATCTTCTGTCGCAACGTCTTTATCTACTTTTCGGCTGAGGCAGTCGCTGCGGTGGTAGCAAGGTTTCACCGCGCGCTGACGCCAGGTGGCTTTCTCTTCCTGAGCTCGGCCGAGACGCTGCGCGGAGTGACCGACGAATTCGGCCTCGTCAGCGCCCGCGACTCGTTCTTCTACCGCGCGGGCGCGACAGCTCAGCCAACTTCGTCGATCGATTCTGCCGAGCCCGAAGTCAATGACAGCTGGATTGAGGCCATCCGTGCATCCTCCGAACGGCTGCACGCCCTCTCGAGTCCTCCGCAGCACGACGCCGTTCGTCTACCCGACGTACCAGCATGGGACTTCAACGCCACCCTGGCCTTGTTTCGCCGCGAATGCTTCGACGAAGCGCTTGCAAACTTCCCAACCCACGGCGAGCTGCCCGCGCGGGCCCGCATGCTCCGAGCAGTCATTCTGACCAACCGCTCGCAGACCGATGCCTCCGAGCGCCTTTGTCGCGACCTACTCGCGCGCAATGAGCTGAACGCCGAGGCCCACTACTTGATCGGTTATGGGCGGGAACAGGCGGTCGACATCCCAGCTGCGGCACTCCACTATCGCGCGGCGTTGCAGGCCGACGCGAGCTTCGCGATGCCTCGTTTTCATCTCGGCGCGCTCGCTCGGCGCGCCGGGGACCTTGTTCAGGCTCGGCAGGAATTTCAGCGGGCTCATAGTTCGATGGCGATGGAAAGCGACGAACGGATCGCGTTGTTCGCCGGCGGGTTCACGCGCTCAGGCCTTCAACAGCTTTGTCTGACTGAATTGTATGCCTGTGGAGGGCAGCTCTGATGAGCTCCAACGCCGTTCAGAAGATCGCTGCCAGCTTCGATTCGGGCTTCGCGCATGCGTTCGCAGGAACCCGGCGCGAGACACTCAATTACCTTGCGTGCCGGGTCGGAACCGAAAGCCTGGCAATCAGTCTTTCGGACCTCAGCGGCCTACAGCGCCGCGCGAAGATTGTCCCGCTGCGCTCGACTGTCTCGGGGCTGCTTGGGGTTGCGGGGCTGCGCTCGCGCCTGATGCCAGTCTACCGGACCTCAGTGCTGCTCGGCATACCCGTCGCAGGCCAGCCTGAGAAGTGGATCGCAGTCTGCGGGTCTGAACAGCCCATTGGCCTCGCGCTCGACGAATTCGAAGGCTACCTGCAGGCGGATCCTTCGGCGCGATCACCGCGGGCAGAACGCGATGGCGCCTGCGCTCACCTTCGCGAGCTGTTGGTGTGCGCCGGTCAGACCCGCCCGATCATTCAAATTTCGACGTTGCTTCAAATGATTCGCGATCGTTCAGGCGATCGCCTTCACCCGGAGACAGAACAATGAGCCAATGGTCCGTTGGGCAGAAGATCGGCGCCAGCTTCGCGGTGATGGCGCTGCTGACGATTACTTCGGGCGGATTTGCGCTCATCGAACTCAAGAGAGTGATTGCAACCGAAGAAGAAGTCGAACGCACGGGCCGCAACCTTGTCGACGCCATCAATCTGCGCAACGCGACGAACAGCGAAGTCGACGAAGTGCTCGCGTACGTATTGTCTGGCGATGAGAAGTACCTCAGGGCGATGACGGAAGCCCGTGTCGAGGTCGAACGGCTGGTCGATGTGCTGCGGAATTCG
Organism: Archangiaceae bacterium; assembly: GCA_031406375.1. Classification (GTDB taxonomy): domain Bacteria; phylum Myxococcota; class Myxococcia; order Myxococcales; family Myxococcaceae; genus JAGSPQ01. Next base: position 5,557 of record JANOHG010000908.1, read on the forward strand.
CTGTCGACCGCCGAACAACCCATGCTCGAACGGCTCGCCCGCGCTGAGACCGAGCTTCGGCCGGTGGTGGAACGCGCAGTTGTGCTGCGCAAAGCCGGCAACACCGATGGCGCCAAGAAGGTCTACGAAGAAGAGATTCAGGTTCGCGTTGATCGCTACCGCGACGAGCTGAGGTTGTTTCTCGCGCGCGAAGAGGCCGACTTGAAGGAAGTTCGCGAGAACGCCCACACCGTCGCGGGCCGAGCCACCGTCGGCGTCGGGGCGATCGCTGTCATTGGGCTGGCGCTGGCGATCACCCTCGCCTTCATGCTCAGCCGCATCCTCTCGCGCCAGCTCGGTGCGGCGATCAGCAACATCAAAAGCTCGTCGGCAGAACTCAATGCCTCGGCCAGCCAGCAAGCGACCGGCTCGGCGGAGCAGGCGTCGGCGACGGTCGAGATCACCACCACCGTTCGCGAGCTGCTTGCCACTTCGAAGCAGATTGCCGAGAGCTCGCAGCAGGTGTCGCGCATCGCGGCCGAGGCTTCGAGCGCGGCGACCACCGGCGGCAAGTCGGTGAACCGCGCCCAAGATGCGATCGGCGGGATTCGACGTCAGGTCGACGTCATCGTCACCCACATGCTCGAGCTGGGGAAGAAGTCCCAGCAAATCGGCGGCATTCTCGAGGTGATCAACGAGCTCGCCGAACAAACCAACATCCTCGCCATCAACGCGACCATCGAATCGGCGGGCGCGGGCGACGCCGGCAAGCGGTTCGCGGTGGTCGCTGACGAGATTCGTAAGCTGGCTGACCGGGTGGGCGGCTCGGCACGCGAAATTCGCGTGCTGGTCGAAGACATTCGCGCTTCGGCGAACACCACTGTGATGGCCACCGAAGACGGTTCGAAGTCTGTCGATGAAGGCGCCCGTCAGTTCGCCGAGGTGGCCACCGGCTTCCAACGCATTGCAGAGATGGTCGCAACCACGCGCGACGCGGCGCGCGAGATCGAGCTGTCGACCAAGCAGCAAACGTCTGCGGTCGAGCAGGTCAACCTCGCGATGGTCAACGTCGCCCAGGCAGCCAAAGAAAGCGAGGCCAGCGCCCGGCAGACGTCAGATACTTCGTCGCAGCTCGCTGCGCTCTCGCGCGATCTCGCGTTGCTCATCAAGTCCGAAGCCCGCGCGTAGGGCACGCTATGGCGACGCAGAAAGACCCTTTCAAGTACTTCCGCATCGAGGGCCGCGAACTCTTCGCAGGACTGTCTGCGGGTGTGCTTGAGCTCGAGAAGGGGGCCAGTGTCAAACAGACCGTCGACGCTTTGCTGCGGTTGGCGCATACCCTCAAAGGTGCTTCCCGCGTCGTGAAGCAGTCCGGCATCGCCGACCTCGCGCACGCGTTGGAAGATGTGCTCGGGCCTTTCCGCGAGGGTCAAGCAACCTTGCCGGCCGAGGTCATCAACGGCCTGCTCAGATCTGTCGACGCAATCAAGGTCCAGCTCGATGCGCTCGACCTGCCCGCGCCCGCGCCGGTCACAGCGCCACTTGCCGCGTCGCTGAAGCTGGTGAGCCCGCCGCCTCCCTCGGCGCCGACCCCGAATGTTCCGGTTCCGCCCAGCGTGGTTCCTGCTCCGGTGGAAGAACGGTTTGAGACCCTTCGAGTCGAGATTGCCGAAGTCGATGCGTTGCTCGATGGAACCTCTGAGCTCAACGTGAGGATGGGCGCATTCCGCACCCAACTCGAGGCGAGCGCCAAAGTGGAGGCGCGGGCAAGCGCGCTGGTCGCGATGCTCAGTAACAGTGATGCAACGCGCAAAGAAAAGGCGGCAGCGGAAGAGCTTCGGTTTGCGATGACGGGCATGCGTCACGGGTTGACCACTGCGCTCGAGCGCGCTGAAGACGAGGTGTCTCAGGTGGTCGAGCGCGCGCAAGCGATTCGCCTCGTGCCGGCTAGCGTGGTGTTCGGTGCGCTCGAGCGCGGTGTTCGCGACGCGGCCCAGTCGGACGGCAAGCAGGTCGAGTTGGTCACCCACGGCGGTGATACCCGGCTCGATGGGCACGTGTTGTCGGCGATGAAAGACGCACTGCTGCACGTGCTGACCAACGCGACCAGCCATGGCATTGAAACGCCCGCGGTGCGGAAGGCCGCGGGTAAGTCGGCGCAGGGCCGGATCATTCTCACCGTCGAGCGTCGCGGCAGCCAGGTCGCCTTCAGCTGTCGAGACGACGGCGGGGGAGTTGACGTCGCCGCAGTTCGCGACGCAGCGGTGAAGCGCGGGCTGTTGTCGTTGCCCGAGGCCAACGCGCTGTCGACCGAAGAGGCCACCACGCTGATCTTCGCGCCCGGCCTGTCGACGCGAAGCACGCTTTCCGTTCTGGCGGGTCGTGGCGTGGGAATGGACGTCGTGCGCGAGATCGCCGAGCGACTCAAGGGCAGCGCCACGGTCCGCAGCGAGCAGGGGTTGGGCACCACGGTCGAGATCTGCGTTCCAGTCTCGCTCTCATCGCTCAATGTGCTGGCGGTGATGGCGGGTGACATTCGAATCGGGTTGCCGATAGACGCGATCCGTCGCACCCGCCGCATTGAACCCAACGACATCTGTCGCACCGGTGATGGCGAGGCGCTGCAGGAAGACGGCAAGACGATTCCGTTCGTCTCGCTCGGCCGCTTCCTCGCTGGCGGCGAACCCTCGCGGAGGCCTTGTCGGTCGGTGCTGATTCTCAAGGTAGGCCCTGATGCGCTCGCAGTGGGAGTGGATCAAATTCTTCAAATCGAGAGCGTGGTGCTTCGTCGCCTGCCGGCGGTGATTGGCGCGCTGCCCGTCTACGCCGGAGCCTCTTTCGACGCGGATGGCAACCCTCAACCGATCGTCGACCCTGCGGGCCTGATGCAGGCGATCAGAACCGAAGCGGGTGTCTGTGATGACCTCGCGCCCGTCGCTGCGAAGCTGCCGCCGGTGCTGGTCATCGACGACTCACTCACGACCCGCATGTTGGAAAAGAACATCCTCGAGTCTGCCGGCTACGAGGTGGACATCGCCGTTTCTGGCGAGGATGGGATGGCGAAGGCAGGGTTGCGCGCATACGGGTTGTTCGTGTGCGACGTCGATATGCCAGGAATGAGCGGCTTCGATTTCGTGACCCAGACGCGCGCGGATCCCGTGCTTAAGAAGGTGCCCGCGATTCTGGTGACTTCCCGTAACTCGGCCGAAGACAAGAAGCGTGGGGCGGACGCTGGGGCCAGCGGGTACATCGTGAAAGGCGAGTTCGACCAGCAAACTCTGCTCGGAAGAATTCGGGATCTCATCGGCGGGGCGCGCTGATGTCGCGCACGCGAGTCTTGGTGGTTGAGGATTCGCTGACGATGCGCGAACGGCTGCTCGAGGTGCTTCGCGGCGATCCCGAGATCGAAGTGGTGGGGCAAGCCAGCGACGGTCGAACGGCGATCGAGCTGTGCGAGCGGCTGCGCCCCGATGTGCTGACCCTCGACATGGTCTTGCCAGTGATGAGCGGCCTCGCGACGGCCGAGTACATCATGGCGTATTTCCCAACCCCGATTCTGGTTGTGTCGTCTTCATTCAATCGCGGAGCGATCTTCAAGACTTTCGAAGCGCTCAGCGCCGGAGCAGTGGATGTCCTCGAGAAACCGCGCGTCGACGAGCTCGACGACGAGTGGAACGCGCGGCTTTTGCGAGTGGTGAAGATGGTCGCTCGCATCAAGGTGATTTCGCACGTCAAAGCGAAGCTCGATCGCCCACGGCTCGACGCACCCACCGCTTCGGCAGTGGTGACGGCAACGAACTCTCGTGAGCTGGTGGTGATCGGCGCTTCCACCGGAGGACCCGCCGCCGTTTGCACTTTGCTGCGCAGCCTCCCAGCCGATTTCCCGTTTCCCATCTTGTTGGTGGTTCACGTGGGGAAGACGTTCGGCAACGGGTTGTGCGATTGGCTGCGGGGTGAGTCACCGATTCCGGTCGCCCATGCGCAAGATGGCGAACCTCTGCCCTTGCGTGGAACCCCGCGGGTTCTGCTGGCTCCTCCCGACCAGCACCTCACCCTTCAGGCCGGAACGCTGAGGCTGACGTCCACTCCCGAACGCCACTCGTGCCGACCGTCGGTTGACGTGCTCTTCGAGTCGGTGGCGCGCGAGAAAGGTGCCGCAGCGGTGTGCTGTCTGCTGACGGGCATGGGCAAAGACGGAGCACTGGGGATGCTCGCGATCAAGCGCGCAGGGGGCCTGACGTTTGCGCAAGACGAAGCGACCTCGACCGTCTACGGGATGCCGCGAGAGGCCGCGACGCTTGGCGCTGCCGACCACATCCTTCCGCTCGAGCATTTCGCCCCGACCTTGTGCCGATTGGCGCGAGCCGCTCTGTGAGCACGCGCGTTTTGGTGGTCGACGACAGCCTCACCGTTCGAATGGATTTGGGCGATGCCCTCGAATCGGCCGGGCTCCCCACCACCCGTGCGGCCAGCGGCGCACAGATGCGGGAAGCAATCCAGAAGGAATCCTTCGGGCTGATCATCCTCGACCTGCTCTTGCCCGACGCCGACGGCATCGACCTGCTGGCCGAGTTGCGGCGCGATCCTCGTTTCGCGTCGATTCCGGTGATGTTGCTGAGCAGTGAAGTCGAGGTGAAGGATCGCGTACGAGGCCTCACCACCGGCGCAGATCAGTTCATCGGCAAGCCCTACGACACAGCCTATGTGATTGAGCGCGCGACTCAGCTGACGGCGAAGGCGGTGGCGGCGACTGGGCCCGCAGCTGCTGCCACCGTGCTGATCATCGAAGACAGCCTCACTTTTCGAGAAGAGCTCAAAGTCGCATTGGCCACCGCGGGCTATGCGGTGCTCGCAGCCGCGTCGGGCGAAGAAGGGTTGAGCCTAGCGGCGATTCGCCGCCCGAACGCGGCGGTGATCGACGGGAATCTACCCGGAATCGATGGGGCGACCGTGGTGAGGCGACTTCGAGCGGATGTCGGATTGAGAGGGATGCCGTGCGTGATGCTCACCGGCTCGAGCGCCGAGGCCGACGAGCTGACGGGCCTCGATGCGGGCGCCGATGCCTACGTGCGCAAGGCCGACGATCATGCGGTGCTTCTGGCCCGACTCGCTTCGCTGCTGCGCGGCGCCAGCGCGTCGATGCCCAAAGACCACGAGTCCGCACCGATTGCACCGCGGAAGATCCTCGCCGTCGATGACAGCCCGACCTACTTGCACCAGCTGGGCGATGAGCTGCGCGACGATGGCTACGATGTCGCGTTCGCGCGCTCGGGCGAAGAAGCAGTTGAGCTGCTGAACGTCGAACCCTTCGACGGCATTCTGATGGACGTGATGATGCCGGGGCTGGGCGGGCTCGAAGCGGCGCGTCAGATCAAGGCGATTCCCGCGATGCGTGACATTCCCCTCGTGATGCTCACCGGCAAGAGCGATCGCGAGGCGATGCTCGAAGGTTTGAACGCGGGCGCGGATGACTACGTCACCAAGTCTGCAGACTTCGACGTACTGAAGGGCCGGCTGCGCGCCCAACTGCGAAGGAAGCATTTTCAAGACGAAAACCGCCGAGTTCGAGAAGAACTCAACACCAAAGAGATCGAGGCTGCGCAGGCACGTGCCGCGCACGAGCTGCTCGACGCGCGAACGCGAATGGAAGCTCAGATTACCCAGTCGGCGCGCCTTTCTGCCATTGGAGCGATGGCGTCCGGCGTCGCCCACGAGGTCAACAGTCCACTCGGGTTCATTCTTGCCAACTTGAGCTTCGTCACCACCGAGGTGGCGGCGCTGGCGCAGGAGACTTCCGGTTCTTCCGAGCGACTCGAGCTGCTGGCCGATGTTCAAGCGGCACTCGCCGAGGCGATCGGCGGCGTCGAACGCGTGCGCAACGTCGTCAGCGAGCTGCAGAATTTTTCTCATGTCGATCAAGAGCAGCGTGCGCCGCTCGACCTGCGGCGCATCTTGGAACTCGGGTTGAGCGCGGTCGCACCCGAGTGGTCCGAGCTGGGAACGATTAAGACTGAGTTTGGCGAGGCTCTTCCAGTGAATGCGAATGCAGCCCGGTTGAGCCAGGTGCTGATTCAGGTGATCTCGACGGCGGGGCAGACCCTACCGAAGCGTCAGTCAGACAAGAACGTGGTCTGGGTGAAGACTTTCAGCAGCGGAGAAATGTCGGTGGTCGAAATCTCGACCAACGGGCCGCCACTGGCGCCACGCCTCGTGACGCAGCTGTTCGACGCCGCACGCCCCGTCGGTTCCCTGGGCTCAGGCCTAAGCATGTCGATCAGCAACGGCCTGGTGTCCGCGATGGGCGGAAAAATCGCGTTCGACTCCAAGCCTGGACGCGGAGTGATTTTCCGAATCGAGCTGCCGGCGGTCATCGAGGCCTCGCCGACCGCCGCTGTGCAAAGGCTCGACCTCGCTCAGTGACGTGCACCGCCTACCACAAGGCACCTAAGGCTGTCCTCGCCACTCAAGGGGGGCCAACGGCACCGGTTCATCGTCTGCACCGGCGGAGCAATGGGTGCAGCCGTACAAGCCGAAATCAGGATTACCGCGAAAAGTGAATGGCGCGTACCCCGGGCGTGCGCAGCGTTTGATGATGCTCCCCGTAGTCACGACCCGCTCGGACACGTCCGAGACACCGTCAGGCCACGACCACCTGCGAGTGCCGTGATGGCGCACGGTTCGTTTCCGCAGAAGGCTGGCCCGGCCCATGCTCAAGTGCGCGCCTATGAATCGACCGGCACTGCTCGTAGCGCTCGTGGTCTTCGCGACTCCTGCTTTTGCCCGCGATTGGTTTGTTCGCGCGGGCTCCGAAGGGGGCGACGGCACTCAGGCGAAGCCGTTCGCCGACCCGTGGCAACCGTTGGAAAAGGTGGAACCAGGCGACAAGATACACGTCGCCGCCGGCACCTATCTGGGCAAGCTGGGCGTCGGCCAGTGGGTGTTCCCGCTGCCGCGCATCGA
>JANOHG010000921.1:0-4597 GCA_031406375.1 Archangiaceae bacterium
GACGAAGACCAGCTCGAGTTCTTGCGCACCCAGCGGCGTCGCAGGCGGCGGCTCGCGGTTGTGATTGGGCTCGTCATCCTTGGCCCGTCGAGTTGGTTGGCCGCCAATGAGCTGCGGGTGGCCTCGGTAAAACGCGCCGCGAGACTCACCACCGCGCAGAAGAACGAGTTGTCTGTCTTGCTCGATCGACGAGACACCCGCGCTCGCGAGAGCATCGAGCGTTGGAACATGGCAGCAACGCACGCTGCCCTCGCCGGGTTGACGTTCAGCACGGACGCCTGCCCGCTGACGCTCAAGCCTCCGTCGAACCCTTCTGCTGCGGCGTATGTGAAGTTCGCGACGCACGATGAGGCTTTCGGCGCCTGGTCGCTGTGCATCCTTCGAGCGGGGGACGACGCACCGTCCTGCGCTCGCGCGCATGCGACGGCTCCTGAGTTGCTGCGGATGCGGGCACGCATCGCAGACGATGATGTCTACCTTTGGGATCTCGAACAGGTGAAATCCTTGCCGCCAGAAGTGGAGCCGCCTGCGACGGTGATCGTGGTCGATTCCGAAGTGCGTTCCTCGGTTCACTCGCCCGCGGTTGGACGGGTGTCGTTCGTCCCAGGGACGCTGTCTGGCCGCCTCTTCCTATTTGCGCCAGAGCAGGGCCGTTTCGTTTGCGCAGGCGACGTCACCGTTCGCAACTCGAAGAACGTCGACATCGAATACAGCCACTTCGGTCAGAGCGCCGCGGGGCAACAGAGCCAGGCTGAATACGAGACACGCAATGCGCTCGAGAGGGATCTCGAGTTGCACCTGCGCTTCGCTGCGCCTGCCGCGCTGCGCAAGCTTCAAGCCCGTTGAAAGCCTCGCGTCATGATGTTTTGGGCACCTGGCCCAGGATTGCCAGTCAGGCAGCTGCGAGCCAGTCGAACGCCAGCTTCGCAGCGGCGCTGAATTCTTCGAGGCGGCCATTGCACAGATGATCCGCGTTTGGCACCACGAACAGCGCGTGCTTCGCCGGTACGCGCGTGAGCAGCGCGCGGATGCTCTGAAGCTTTCCGTACTCGTCGCGGTCGGAATGAACGAACGCGGTGGGCTGGCGCAGTTCGGTAATGAAGTTCAAATCGAAGACGTCGACCGCGAGACCGACCGCGAAGACTTTTTCAACCCGTTGCTCTCGCAGCGCCAGCTGAATCGCGGTTCGACAGCCGAACGAGAAGCCACTCAGCCAAAGCGGCACCGAAGGCTCTTGCTGCGCGACCCAGTCGAGCGCGGCGCGCGCGTCTTCGACTTCACCAACCCCTTCGTCATAGGTGCCGGTCGATCGGCCGACCCCACGGAAGTTGAAGCGAACGCAGCTCACGCCGTTGTCGCGAAATGTCTGTGCGATTCGGTAGGTGACGTGGTTGTGCATCGTTCCGCCGTGAACCGGGTGCGGATGACACACCACCGCGGCCGCGCGTGGATTCTCTGCTTTCCACCACAGCGCCTCGAGGCGGCCATGAGCGACAGGAATATCGATGAAGGACACCCCGCGTAGGTAGCAGCGTCGGTGCGGCGGTGCCAGCGCCGCAGTTTTCAGGTTTTCGACATCACGCTCGAGTCGCTTGTGCGTCCGTTTCAGGCGGAGTGGGCGTTGATGCGCAGTATCCCGTTTGAGGGATATAATTAAAATATCCTTCATGAGGCATATTTGGTAGATATCCCTTCGGGAGGATACCTTGGACTTTCCAGCCCATACCCCTGAGCAGCTCGGAGCGGTGCTTCGTGGCTTTCGGCGGCAGCGCGGTTTGACTCAGGCGCAGCTGGCGGCACGCGTCGGGCTGACGCAGAAGGCGATCTCGATCGTCGAGGCACACCCCGAGACGATCGGCGTCGAACGACTCTTCAGGGTCCTCGCTGCGCTCCAGGTCGAGCTGTCGGTTCGAGACAAGGCCCCCATTCTGCCCTCGAAGGCGCAGTGGTAGCCACCATGCGCCGATCGCAGCCTCGTGCGCTCGACGTCTGGATGAACGGCGAGCGCACCGGCCAATGGAGCATCGCCCGGGGCGAGCACCGCTTCGAGTACGACCCTCAGTGGCTGGAGTCGAAAAACCGGCGGCCGCTGTCGCTCTCGATGCCGCTGAGACCGGGCGAGCCCTACCGGACACAGGTCGTTCAGCCCTTCTTCGACAACCTCTTGCCCGACAGCGATGCGATTCGGCAGCGAATCATGGCTCGATTCGGAGCGCCTTCGGTCTTAGCGTTCGACCTGCTCGAGGAGGTTGGCCGAGATTGCGTCGGCGCCGTTCAGCTGCTTCCGGCCGGTTCGCCCGCGCCCGACGTGCGGATCTTGCGGGGGCATCGTCTGACGGCGCGGGGCGTGGGCCAGACGCTGGCGCGGGTTGGCTCGCCGATGATGGGCGCAGGTGACGCAGAGGACTTCCGCTTTTCTCTGGCGGGCGCCCAGGAGAAAACCGCCTTTCTCAAGCTGGGAAACGCGTGGGCAATTCCGAAAGGCACGACGCCAACCACGCACATCTTCAAGCTGCCGATGCCGTCAGGCGCCTCGGGCGGAGTCGATCTTTCGAGCTCGGTCGAAAACGAGTGGCTGTGCGGGCAACTGCTGCCCAAGTTCGGGATCGCGTGCGCGCGCAGCCAGATGCGCGCCTTCGAGGGTCAGCGCGCACTGGTTGTTGAGCGCTTCGATCGCACTCCGTCCGATGACGGCAAGTGGATCATGCGATTGCCGCAGGAAGATTTCTGCCAGGCGACGGCGACTCCGCTGGGTCAGAAGTACGAGAGCGAAGGAGGCCCCGGCATCAAGGCGATCATGGCGCTGCTGCTCGGCTCGAGCCGCCCGCTTGAGGATCGCGCGGACTTTTTTCGCACCCAGGTTCTCTTCTGGTTGCTGTGCGCCATCGACGGCCATGCGAAGAACTTCAGCGTGTTCATTCTTCCCGGCGGCGCGTTTCGCCTCACGCCGAGGTACGACGTGCTGTCTGCGTACCCGGTGCTGGGGCCAAGGCAAGACCAGCTCTCGCCGCATAAGGTGAAGATGGCGATGGCGGTGTGGGGCAGCAATCGCCACTACCGGTGGAACGAGATCACCGTCGTCCACTGGCTCGAGACGGGCCGCGCGTGCGGGCTGCCTGAAGGGGGCTGCGACATTCTGATCGACGTCGTCGAGCGGACGCCAGAGGCAGTCAAGCAGGTGCGCGCTGCGCTTCCGCGCGGGTTTCCACTTCAGGTCAGCGACCCCATCCTCAAAGGACTCGAGAACGCGGCGCGGCAGGCGCGCGGCCCCCTGGGTCTCAAGAGCAGGTAGCGCGAGTGGCCACACACCCCCAAAAAAGGTTGACGAATCAGACCCGGATTTTCGCGCGGAGCACCTTCGCCCGCGCCTGAGTCTCGGGGTCGGTGCTGGTGAGCTCGATCGACTTCAGTCGTTGTTCGAGCGACCTCGGGACCTTTTCGCGCGGCAGCTTTCCTTCTTGATGAAGTGCTTCGAGCTTGCCCAGAGCCTTGTCGACGATGCGATCTTTCGGGTGGTCGAGCATCGAATCGAGGAAGAAAGGGTCTTCAGGAAGCTCGGGATATTTCTCGAGGTACTCGACGATTCCAGTCACCCAGGCTTTTCTATCTGGAAGTTCCCTCAGCTTCGACATCGCCTCTTTCTGTTCCTTGCGCTTCCCTTCTGGGTCGAAGGTCTGCGCCAAACCCTGCGGCAACTCGCCGCCCGAGAACAGCGAGTCGGCCGCCTTTTTGTACTTCTCGTATGAAGCACTGCGCTCAATGCGCTGCTGAGCAGGGTCTTCCTGCCTCGAGTGGTACTTGCTTTTGCCGCGCTGGGCGTCGAGCTCGCGGAACGTCTTGTTCCGCTTTCCAGTGAAGCCGCTGCTGCCCTCGTCCTCGCGCTCTTTGCGCGCCATCGTCATTCCTTGCGGGCCTTCCAAAGGGCGCCAAGCGCCTGACCCATGATCGAATGGAGCCGCCGCGCCTCGTCCTGCGGCAACGGCTCTTCCTCGTCGTGCTCGGCCTCGAATACAGCTTCCACCGCGTAGGCCGCCAGCGCGGAAGGAACCCAAACTGCTTCGTCCTTATTCACCGGCGCATCAACAGTGCCGATTCCTTTGGGACAGCCCAACTCGAGCATGGCGAACAGCTCGAAGAGAAGGTGTTGGGCGAAACCGAACCCAAGCTCGGATAACCCCTGCTCGTCAAGCCATGTCACCAACCAGTCGGTTCGGTGGTCATAGGCATGTTGAAGTTTCTGCCTGTCTTTTGAGCCCGCAGTTTCCAGGTAACGCCAGGCCTGCTCGACCCACGCATCGTCCGGACCTTCTTTCGAAAAGACGGTTGGAGCCCGAAGTGGGGGCGGTGTTTTCGGTCGCACAGTCGGCGCCTTCAGATCCACCGTGGTACCGCTCTGAAGCAGCTCCCAAAGGCCCAACAGGTTGCCGAACAGCGCTCGTGCATCCTTCGGAGACGAAAATTGCGGCTCGTCTTCGAAGAGCGCGTTGATCACCGTCGCAGCCGGCAGCTCATCCCGCTGAGCAGCACGAAATGCTTCTGCCACGTCTTCGCCGTTTCTTCGCGCCCTTCGGTGGGACGCACGCCGTCCAGGCTGAGG
>JANOHG010000940.1:0-2313 GCA_031406375.1 Archangiaceae bacterium
ACGCCGTCGTCCAAGTGCTCGCAAAAGCAGACGACGTAGTGATGGCGCGAGCGCCGCGCGCCATCGCCGAACTCAATGACGTCAGCCTCTGCGCCGACATCGGCGCTCTCAGCAGCACGGTGCCACTGGCTGCCGACAAGCACCCCCAGCGTTCGGTGTTGCTCGGCCGGCTGGCCGACCTCACCGCGCGCCGTTCGGCGGGAAAGTATGAGGGGCTCGTCGAGGAGACTCAGACGCTGGTGAATGACGCGAAGGTGTTTGGTTGGCAGCCACTGCTGGCAGACGCACTCATCGAGCAGTCGTGGGCGCTGGACGCGGCGGGGCTAAGCGAACAATCGTGGGATGCTCTTCGAGAAGCGACGCTCGCGGCTGAAGCAGGCCGGTCGTTCAACGCGCTGGTCAAGGCGTACGCGTTTCTCGTGTACGCGGCCGCGGACATCAACAAGCCTGCCGAGGTCGAGTTGCTCTACCGCTACGCTCGCGCGGTGCTGGCGCATGCGCCGAACCTCGAGCGAGAGGCGCAGCTCGAGAGCTACTACGGCATCGCGTTGCGCCGGAAAAGCCAGCTGTCGCTCGCGCTCGAGCATGGCGAACGTTCGGTCGAGCTCGCGCGGAAGCTTACCCCCGCGCTTCCACTGGTGTTCGTGGCGGCCGCGAACAACCTCTCGTTGACTCTGACTGCGCTCAAGAAAAACGAAGCGGGAGAAGCGTTGATGCGCGAGGCGATCGCCGCGCAGGCGCAGGTGCTGGGGCCGGATCATCCCGACGTGGGCATGCTTCAAGTGAACCTGGGAATTTCGCAGTACGCGCGAGGTGATTTTGTCGGCGCGCTCGACTCTCAGCAGCGTGGCCTGAAGGTCCTCGAGAACGGATACAGCGGCGAGCACTTGAGGATTGCGACCACTTTAGGATCGGCAGGGAAGTCGTTGGTCGAGCTCGGGCGAATCGACGAAGCGATAGTGCTGCAGACGCGAGCGCTTGCGATGCGGAAGCGTTTGCTGGGTGAAGGAAACATCGACGTTGGACGGATGCTCGCGTACCGGGCCGAGGCGCAGTGGGCGGCGAAGCAACCCAAAGCCGCGCTGGTCGATTACCTGGCGGCGCTCGAGGTATTCAAGTCAAGTGCTTCGCCTGGGCACAGCTACCGCCTCGAAGCGTTAATTGGAGCGGCGCGCGCGCAGCTGACCTTGAACCGTCCGAACGAGGCGGCGGCCTTCGTCGTCGAGGCGCAGACGAAGCTTGTGCCGGCGGACGTCGACCCGCAGCTGATTGCGCTGCTTCAGTTCGTGTCCGCGCAGGTAGAGATAGCGCAAGGGATGCCCCGCGCTCCGGCGCTGGCGCGGGCGACGAAGGCGTGGGACGAGTTGAAGTCGGACCCAACGCTTGGCAGTGCGAAACAGGAAATCGAAGCCTGGTTTGCCCGGCAGTAGCCCGCTGCGGATGGTCGCGTCTGCACCTGCACGATTGGTGGGAGCGCAAGGCGCGCGGCTCGGGCAGCCCCGTGGTGACTTCATGCCGCTTTACGCAGGAACTTTCGCTGCTGTTCTCGGTTGGGGTGCGTTCCTCGGCGCTGCGCTCGATGGCGTCGAGAACATCGCGCTCTATCGGATGCTCGCAACCCAAGAAGCGAGCGCGGCGCTCGGGTGGATTGCCGGACTCTGCGCCGCGTTGAAGCTGGTGATGATCGCGGTCGCGTTGCTTGGGCTGCCGCTGATTCGTCTGGTTCGACCCACGACGCCAGCCGCGAATCAGGCGTGACGCTTCAACTCAGAATCGACGGACAGGTCAGCGAGCCATCGGCTTTTCGAAACTCGGTTACACCACACCAGTGAAGTTCGAAGTCGCTGCTCGAATGGGTCGAGCGGCTTAATCAACAGTCAACGAAACTGGGCGAAGCAGGAAGTCCGTGCGTGGATCGGCCTTCGAGCCGCCCGGATGGCAACGCTCAACGAAGCAACCGGGGATGGAATCGGCGTCCCAGCCATGCACGGACTTCCGGGCTGTCGTACCTTTACCTGCGTGGCCGGCTCGCCGCGAAAATGCGCCCCGCCAACAGGAGCAGAACCCAGGCACTGAGGTCTCCTGCCGGAGTCGAGCATCCACATCCTTTGGAGGTCATCGCGCCGCCTCCTGTGCCGCCGCCAGTCAGACCACCTCCGCCTGTGCCTCCGCCGCTGCCGCCCGAGCCTCCGCCGCTGCCGCCCGAGCCTCCGCCGCTGCCGCCCGAGCCTCCTCCGCTGCCGCCCGAGCCTCCGCCGCTGCCGCCCGAGCCTCCTCCGCTGCCGCCCGAGCCTCCGCCGCTGCCGCCCGAGC
>JANOHG010000993.1:0-2109 GCA_031406375.1 Archangiaceae bacterium
CGCGCGCGCTCGGCTCAAGGGGGGCCGCACTTTGGCCTGTTTCCCGGTTCGCTTCGCCATTCCGCAGTCGACCTTGCCATCGCCTTGCTCGCGCCGACGTTGGAGCGCACCTTCAGTCTTGCCGAGGTGCCCGAAGCAATGCGGCAGCTCGTCGCTGGGCGGGTACGCGGCAAGGTGGCCATCTCAGTCGGGTCGGCGGGGCGCTGACCTCACTGGCACGCTCGTTCAGCCAGCGCCGAACCCTTCGAGGAGCAAGTCCCAGACGACGACTCTCGCCACCGGCCGCATCGCGCTCTTGTTTCTAGGCCCGTGCCGATGCTTGCTCCGATGACAGGGCCACGGGCTCGTAACGGGCTGGCGCGAGAATTCGGTGGTGCTATGTCGCGGTGACCTCAGCAACAATCTTCTCGGACACTTCCCATAGCCTCTTCGCCATCTCAGCGTCGTTCGCGTCGGCACGAGCCCTCGCCACGTTGCAGTCTGCGAAGTACTCACCTGAGACCGAAGCGACCGAGGGATGCGTCGCGACGAAGACCTCGGTCGCGGCCCCCTGCGGCACGCTCTTGAGCACGAGCGGCCCGGCGAGCTCGAAGACGAAGCCAACGATGGGGTTCCCGTGCCTGCCGAGGTTGGTGCGGATGACGCCAGGGTGCACGGCGTTGGCGGTCTTCTTGGTGCCGGCGAAGCGTCGGGCGAGTTCCTTGGCGAAGAGCAGATTGGCCATCTTGCTCTGCCCGTAGTTGCCCCAGGCCTTGTAGCCCTTGGCTCCCGAGAGGTTGTCGAACTCAATGCCTTCCTTCGGCGCCATGGCGTGCGCCCCGCTGCTGAGCATCACCACGCGGCCGGTCTCGGTGAGCTGTTCGAGCAGCCCGGTGACGAGGATGAAGTGGCCGATGTGGTTGGTGAAGAACTGAAGCTCGTACCCGAAGGCCTGCTCCAGCTTCGGCAGGGCCATAATGCCCGCGTTGCAAATGATGGCATCGAGCTTGATGCCGTCGCGCTTCACTGCTTCCACGCACGCTCGCACGCTGACTGGGTCTGAGAGCTCGCACGCCAGCGGCGTGGTCGAGCCTTGGACAGCGTCGCACGCAGCCTTCGCCTTCTCGACGGTTCGGGCGGTGCCCACCACCCGCGCGCCTCGCAGCGCCAGCACACGAAGGGCCTCCTCGCCCAGCCCCGAGTTGCAGCCGGTGACGAGGTAGGTCTTGCCTTTGAGAGACAGGCCGTCGGTCACTTGCTCGGCAGTGGAGCCGTACCCGAAGCCACTCGGGCCCTTCGACTTGAACAGTTCGTAGATGGACATGGTCCCGCCTTCTCACCGCCTCGCCGCGACTGCGCCACACTTTCATGGGTGAGATGCAAGGAACACGTCTAGGTGCCGGGCAAGGAATGCGTCGAGATCGAGCGGGTGGCAGGTCTTCCCCGACAGTGAGTCCTGAGAGAAGAGAGAGCGCAGACGCCGTCCCGAACGCCCTCGACGACCGCTCCTTCACACCCGCGGCGCTTTCCGCGCGAACGCTGTCCAGCGGCTCGCCGAACACGCCGACGGGCAAACCCTCGGCAAATCAGGAGAGAAAAACGAAACCCCCGAGGCACGTACCCCAGGGGTCGAGGTCGAACTGGTGAACTTCGCCGCCGACGCCGGCTCGAAGGAGGCCGCATGAGCCTCGACCAGCATCAGGCGGCTCCGACCGAGGACGCGCATCCTGACGGCACGCCGTTCCGCAGGCGCAGCTCGCGCGCCGCTCGCCGCAGATGACCGACCCGTGCGCCTCGGCGTAGGGTGGGTGGCCAAGATGCCGAAGCGAATCAAGAAGACGCCGAGCGCCGTGTTCCGCCTGCACGTCGAACTCGAGGACGTGACGCCGCCTGTGTGGCGCACATTGCTGGTGCCGTCGAACATCACCCTCGCCGACTTCCACATCGCCCTCAACGAGGTGATGGGGTGGACCGATTCGCACCTCCACCAATTCCGGCTGCGTGACCGGACCTTTGGTGACGTGACGATGCCTGACGCGGGGGAGCTCGAGTTCGAAGACGAGCGCAAGTTCCGCCTCGAGGACCTCATCGGCGTCGGTCAGCACATCCTGTACGAGTACGACTTCGGCG
>JANOHG010001001.1:0-6940 GCA_031406375.1 Archangiaceae bacterium
GGCGCGGGTCGAGTTCGAAGGTGGCTTGATGGCTGAGATCGTCGACGCGCCGGGGAACGGTGACTATGTGGTGCGGTTCACCTCACCGATGGCCACGCTGGCGGCGGCGATTGAGCACGCGGGCCGCTTGCCGCTGCCCCCGTACATTGATCGCGCACCCGACGCAGCGGATGCCGAGCGATACCAGACGGTCTTTTCGCGTTCAAAAGGGTCGGTTGCGGCACCGACGGCGGGTCTGCATTTCACTCCTCAGCTGTTGCGGTCGCTGGAAGTGGCTGGGGTGCGTCACGCCTTCGTGACGCTGGATGTTGGCCCAGGCACCTTCTTGCCGATTCGAGAAGGGTCACTGGCCGACCACAAAATGCATGCCGAGCGCTGCAGCATACCGGCCTCGACCGCGGAAGCGATCGAAGCGGCGACGCGGGTGGTGGCGGTGGGGACGACGGTGGTTCGAACGCTCGAATCGCTGGGGGGCGAGGTGGGTGAAATGGACACCGAGCTCTTCATCCTTCCGGGCTTCGAGTTCAAAGTGGTCACCGCGATGCTGACGAATTTTCACCTGCCGCGATCGACTCTGTTGATGTTGGTGAGCGCGTTCGCTGGTCGGGCGCAGGTTTTGGCCGCGTACGCTGAAGCGGTAGCAGAACGGTACCGGTTCTTCAGCTATGGAGACGCGATGCTCATCGAGGACGACGCACGCCGATGACGATTCTTGCGCCTGAGCTGCGAGGAGATCAGAGGGTCGTGCCTTCGTTGGTTCGCTTCGAGTTGCTGCACGTCGATGCAGGCACTGGGGCTAGGCGGGGAAGGCTACACACTCCGCATGGAGCGATCGAGACGCCGATCTTCATGCCAGTCGGGACGTCGGGGAGCGTGAAAGCGATCGCTGGGGATGATCTGTTGACCCTCAACGCGCAGATCATTCTAGGCAACACCTACCACTTGATGCTGCGGCCGGGCGAAAGGCTGATCGCCGGGCAGGGTGGGCTGCATCGGTTCATCTCGTGGGACAAGCCGATGTTGACCGACTCGGGGGGCTACCAGGTGTTCAGCCTCGCTGAGCGTCGGAAAATCACCGAAGAAGGCGCCGCCTTCTCATCTCACCTCGACGGCGCGAAAATCATGCTCACCCCTGAGCGCGCGATCGAGATCCAGGAAATGCTTGGGCCAGACATCATGATGGCGTTCGACGAGTGTCCGGCCTCGACGATGGAACGGACGTACTTCGAAGAGTCGCTGGCGCGCACGACCCGATGGCTGCACCGCTGCGCGTCGGCATGGAGCCGCAGTCGGACCTCGTTGTTCGGAATCGTGCAGGGAGGAATGCATGAGGATCTGCGGCGTCGCCATGCCGAAGAGGTGTGCGCGATCGACTTGCCTGGCTATGCGCTGGGCGGTTTCTCGGTGGGTGAAGCGCCCGACGCGATGCACGCGGGCGTCGCGTTCTCGGCGCCGCTGCTGCCGAAAGACAAGCCTAGGTACTTGATGGGGGTCGGCACCCCATTGGATCTGGTGACCTGTGTCGGTTCTGGAATCGACATGTTCGACTGCGTGATGCCGACGCGCAGCGGTCGGAACGGACTGCTGTTCACCTCGCGCGGCAAGGTGGTGATCAAGAACGCGAAACACGCCGAGGACAACGGCCCGTTGGATCCCGAGTGTGGTTGCTACACCTGTCGGACTTTTTCACGGGCGTACTTGCGGCATTTATACGTTTCGGAAGAGCTGGTCGCGATGCGGTTGAACACGATCCACAACCTTCATTACTACCTGGAGCTGATGCGGAAGATGCGCGAGGCGATCGAGCAAGACCGGTTTGGTGAGCTGCTTCGGACGCAGCGTGAGCTGGGGCGAGTCAGCGCTTAGCCTTTCACGTCGTACCTTGGGCGGTAGCGCAGCCGAGAGGGTTTCAGGTGGAGGTGCAGGAGGCATCGACAGTACACCCAGTTCGCGGCAGGCCGATGCGGCGGTGCCCCAGACGCTGGTATCCTATTCAGCCGTGCCGGGCTGCTTCGAGCTGGGGCGAGTTAGCGCGTGGGCTTGCAGGCCTTGATCGCGGAGCCGACTTCGACACACGCGTATTTTTCGCGGCAGGCAGACGCCGTGGAGCAGATCGGGGCGCAGACGAGAGACTGGTTGCCGATGGAGGTGCAGACGCTGCCCATCGGGCATTCCTGGATCCGTGCGCCTTCGAAGCTGCAGGTCTTGGTACAGAATCCGCCCGATTCTGAAGTGCTGCACGACTGGCCAAGATCGCAGTCGGTGCTGACTGTGCAAGGGCCTCCGACGCCGGTGGGGTTGTTGCAGGCAAGGGCGATCACGAAGGGGATGAAGCGCAAAGCCCGTTTCATGAAGGCGGCGTGTACCACAACGTGTCGGGAAGAGAAGTCCACTTGGCTTGCAGGGGCTCATCGCGCCTGCTATGCGGCGGCCCTTTGCAGTCACCTTTCCAAAGGCAGGAAATCCATCGTGGTTCACTCGTTTCTCGTACTCGGACTTGCCGGCGGCTTTGACCCCACGCAGCTGCTGTTCTTCGCGGGTCTGGCGGCGATTATGTACTTCGTCCTCATTCGCCCGCAGCAGAAGCAGGCGAAGGATCAACAAAACATGATCGCCAGCTTGAAGAAGGGTGACGACGTCGTCACTCAGGGTGGAATCCTGGGGAAGATCGCGTTGGTCGCTGAGAAGACAATCACCCTCGAGGCGTCTTCGGGCGTGAAGCTGCGAATCCTCAAGACCGCGATTCAGGCGAAGGTCACCGTCGGTGACGAGCCGGTAAAGGACGAGAAGAAGAGCGACGACGGCAAAAAAGAAGAGGTGAAGTGATGGATCGCAACTGGTGGACGCGGGTGGTGGTCATCGCGGCGGTGGCATTGGGCTCGGCGTGGTACCTGATTCCGACCTACTACTCACTCTTCGTAGTCGAGCGAAAAGACCGCAACGACTTCGCGGCGATCGACGCGCGGATGCCTGGCTTCGCGCCGGCAGGAAAGCACCGGTTGTCGCTTGGGCTCGATTTGCAGGGCGGCATCCACATGGTGATGAGGGTCGACACCAAGACGGCGCTGATCAAGCGAAACGAACGACGTGGCGTGCAGATCACCAACTGGGTGAAAGAGAAAAAGTTGGGTGAAGTGAAGGTGACGTCGGATCCCGACAAGCTCGAGCTGACGTTGACCGCGACCGACCTCGCGACGATGGACGCGATCGAAAAGGAGGTCATGGTGACGTTCGATGACTTCGGCAAGGTCTTGCGCGAGGGTGGAACACTGGTGATTCACCTCAAAGAGAATCAGGTTCAGTTCTTCGAGGAAGAGTCGGTGAGCCAGGCGATGCTGGTGATTCGCCGCCGAATCGACAAGTGGGGTGTCGCTGAAGTCGACGTGCGAAAGCGTGGCAGCGATTCGATTCAGATTTCATTGCCTGGCAAGCAGGATCCCGAGCAGGCGAAAGACCTGATTGGTACCACCGCTCAGCTCGAGTTCCGACTGCTGGATCCGAACAACTTCTTCCAGGAGCTGCACACCAAGACGCCGCCGGACCCTGCCAGCGGCATTACGTTGGTGACGAAGGGTGACGAAACCTTTCCTCAGCTCGAGGCGACGAATCGGGAAGTGCTGCTCGCGTACCTGAAGGATCAAGCGCCAGCGAATCGGCAGATTTTGTTGCACTGTGTTGAGAGCGCGTCGACGAAGAAGGCGTGTGAGAAATACACGACGATGCTGGTCGAGAAGGACGTTCCTCTTACCGGCGACTCGTTGACCGACGCCAATGCACGACAGAGCCAGACGGACAACAGCGCGGAGGTGAACTTTCAGTTTGATGCGCAGGGCGCTCGCGATCTGGAAAACCTCACCAGCAAGAATGTGGGTCGCCGGATGGCGATTGTCCTCGACGACAACGTCGTGATGGCGCCGACGATCCAGGACAAGATTTCGGGCGGCTCAGGCCGAATCACCTTGGGTCGCAAGGGCAGCCTGGACGAACGACTGAAGGAAGCTCAAATGACCGCGCTGGTGCTGAAGGCAGGTGCGCTGCCGGCTCCGGTTGCGGTGGCTGAGATTCGCCAGGTAGGCGCTTCGCTGGGTGATGAGCTGATCAAGAAGGGCGCGCTGGCAGCCGTCGTTGGATTGTTGTTGGTAGTGCTGTTCATGGCCATCTACTACCGGGTCGCCGGTCTTGTGGCTGACGTGGCCTTGATCCTCAATGGCGCGCTGATTTTGGCGGGGCTTGCGTTGTTTGGCGCAACGCTGACGCTGCCTGGCATCGCGGGGTTCGTGCTGACGCTCGGAATCGCGGTCGACGCCAACGTGCTGATTAACGAGCGAATCCGCGAAGAGCTCGCGAACGGCAAGAGTGCGCGAGCCGCGGTGGATCAAGGCTACGACCGCGCGTTCTGGACCATTTTCGACGCCCACGTCACCACGTTGATTGCAGGCTTCATTCTCGCCTTCACGGGCACGGGGCCTGTTCAAGGCTTCGCCACTGCGTTGATCATCGGGATCATCGCCTCGCTCTTCACGTCGATTGTGGTGACGCGGACGATCACGACCTGGATCGTGCACGGCCGTAATGCCACGTCGGTGTCGGTCTAAAGGACGCTCGCCATGCAAATCATCAAACACAAGACGAGCATCGACTTCATCGGCAAGCGACGGGTCGCGCTCTTCATCTCGTCGGTGGTCAACATCGCGATCATCGTTGGCATCGCGATCTTCGGGTTCAACTTCGGCGTCGACTTCGCGGGCGGAACGTTGGTCGAAGTGAAGTTTCCGTACTCGATCAGCGCTGCGGAAGTGCGTGAGGCTGCTCACAAGGGTGGGCTGCCCGAGCCGCAAGTGCAAGGAATCGGCAGCGCGGCCGAGAACTCGTTTCTGTTGCGGATGGGAGGGGTCACCCAGTTGACCGCTGAAGCAGCGACCGCAGCCGAGGCCGCGATTCGAACAGTGGGAGAGATTTCTGAGTTTCGAAAGCCGGACCTCGACAACGGGTTTCTCAACTTCCGTTCGAAGGCCGAGCTCGACAAGGTGAAGCTCAAGGAAGCCATCGAAGGCACGACGATGGGCGTGAAGGAAGTTCGGTACCTCGGGCAAGAGAACGGTCAGTTCGACTATCAGATTGTTTCTGCGGGTATGGCCGACAAGGTGAAGAGCGCGCTCACGGCGGGTCTCGAGAAGAAGGAGTACGAGGTTCGCCGGGTAGACTACGTCGGCCCTGCGGTCGGCAAGCAGTTGCGCAACAAGGGGATCATGGCGCTCATCTACGCGATGGTTGCGATCCTCATCTACGTCGCGTTCCGGTTCGATTTGAAGTTCGGCCCAGGCGCGTTGATGGCGATGTTGCACGACATCATCATGGTCGCCGGCTACTACCTGGTGAGCCGCCGTGAGTTCAACCTCACCTCAATCGCGGTGTTGCTGACGGTGCTTGGCTATTCAATCAACGACACGATCGTGATCTACGACCGAATTCGCGAAGAGATGGCTCGGTACAAAGGCAAGCCGCTGCCTGAAATCATCAACATTGCAGTCAATGACACGCTTTCGCGAACCATCCTCACCTCAGGGGTTACTGCGTTGTCGCTGGTCGGCCTGCTCGTCTTCGGCGTTGGAGAGATCTTCGACTTCGCGGCGGCGATGCTGGTCGGGATTGCGGTAGGTACGTATTCATCGGTGTACATCGCCAGCCCGATGGTCATCTGGCTCGACGAGCGGCAGACTGCCAAAGAGAGCGGCAGCGCGATGAAAGCAAAGCCAGCGTGAAGTCGATTCTGCTTTCGATGGCGTAGGCATTTGTCGGCTGCGGCGCTCAACGAGGCGGGGGTTGCGTGCGTGAGCAACGTCGGCTGCGATCCTGGCTTGTCGTGCGTCGCGATCCACGCAGCCGATGCGTGAACTTGCGGCGTGACGGGGAGGAAGGTCTGCACCAAGCAGTGCGTCACCGACGCCGAGTGCATAGCTCTGCGCCCGTCTGTGTCACCTCGTGCTCCGGGTTGAAGAGCTGCGCTCCTGAGCAATAGGGTCAAAAATCGAAAACCCGGCGCCGTTTGACGGGCCCCGGGTCAGGTGAAACAAAGGCATCGACGGTTACTTCTTCGCGGGAGCAGCCGGCTTCGCTTCTTCCTTCGTGTACTCGACGTCGAGGTCGATGGTGATTTCCTTGCTCACCAGCACGCCTTCGCCAACCGGCACGTTCCAGGTTAACCCGAAGTCTTCGCGGTTGATGGTGGTGGTCGCCGTGATGCCCCGGGTCGCGGCCTTTGAGAAGGGGTTGAGGACTTCAGGGCTGATGGTGGTGTCGAAGACCACTTCCTTGGTTTTGTCTTTGAGGGTGAGGTCTCCGGTAACCTTGTACTTGTCGCCCGCTTTTTCGACCTTCTTGGATTTGAAGGCAGCGGTGGCGAACTTGGCGGTGTCGAGGAAATCGGGGCTCTTCAGGTGGGTGTCGCGCTTCTCGATTCCGCTGTTGAGCTTGGTCGCGTCGATCGTCGCTTCGACCTTCGACTTGGTGATGTCTTTGTCGTCGAGGGTGATGGTGCTGGTGATTGGGCCCAGCGTGCCGCGTACTGTACTGACCATCATGTGCTTGGCAGCAAAACCTGCGGTGGAGTGCGCAGGGTCAGACTTCCAGGTACTGGCCACTGCAGGAACTGACAAAGCGATCGCGAGGGCGGTCATGAGCTTCGACATGGGACTCCTTGAGATTGGTTGAACAGCTCGCCAGAGGTATTCCCGTGGGAGGACTGCAGCAACGGGCCATTTGAGGACACACTGTCCCACCTGGGCAACATCGCGGAAAGAACGCGTACCGATGTGGTGATGACGCGTGTGGCGGCTGGGGCTATCGCTTGCGGCGCGATTTTTTCTCGGTGCGCGCGGTTGGCGCGGGCGTCATCGGCCAGATGTTCACCGGGCCTTCAGGCGCGACGGCGAGGGCCTCA
>JANOHG010001020.1:0-2133 GCA_031406375.1 Archangiaceae bacterium
GGCTTCAAGAAGATCAAGTTCCACACCCATGAGAACGTTGGCTACGGCGAGATCGCACTGCCTGAGCTGCAGATGCACAGCACCGCTTTCTGGCTGACGGTGCCGGAAGAAGTCGTCGCGGAAATCGCGGCGCCGCGGGTCGAAGTGGTCGACGCGGTGCGCGCACTGAGCGCCGCCATGCACTCGGTGGCATGCGTCGGGTTGATGATCGACCCGCGCGACCTGGGGCGCACGCTTGGCAGTCGGTCGGTAGCAGGCGCAGCCGTGCGAGGCGGGCAACCCATCATCGACCCCACGATTTTTCTCTACGACGAAGTTCCGGGAGGCATCGGCTTGGCTGCGCGCCTCTTCGAAGAGCGCCTCGAGCTCGTCGCGCGTGCGCGCCGGCTGATTGAAGGGTGCGGATGCGAAGATGGCTGTCCCGGCTGCATCGGTCTCGAGTTTGGAGTCGGCATTCCGCGGAACAAGAGTCGTCGCCAGTTAGCGCTGACCACCCTGACCTGTTTGGGGCTGTGAGAAGCCTTCGTGAAAAGCTCGCGCAGCTGACGGCCTTTCCACGGCCGCCTGTCCCCGTCGCGGCCACCACCGGCCCACCCACCGACTTTCTCCCTCCAGTCCACACGAGCCATGGACCCGTGCAGTTCCATCAGCGCGTGCATGGGCCCAGCTTCGTCCAGGGCCGAGTGCTGGTGGCGGCCGCTCGCATCGTTCAGGCGCAGACCGTCGCGGCGCTCGCGCTCGATGAGTCACTGGCTTGCATCAATCTGCAGCGAATGCTGCTGGTCGACACCGAGACGACGGGACTTCATGGCGGCGCGGGCACGCTGCCTTGGGTGATTGGGCTCGCGTGGTTCGACTGCGAGTTGCTGGTCGTTCGCCAGCTGTTTCTCGGCCGCCCCGGAGCCGAGGGACCTCTGTTGAGGATGCTCGCCGAGAAGATAGAAGCGTCGAGCGCGTTGGTGACCTTCAACGGCAAGTGCTTCGACTGGCCGCTGCTTCGAACACGCTTTGTGCTCAATCGAATCGCCCCACCCGCGCTCAAACCACACTTGGATCTGCTTCACTGCGCGCGGCGGGTCTTCAAGCGAAGGCTGGGCGGCACGCGGCTTCAAGATCTCGAGGTGGCGGTGCTGGGCTTCCGCCGCGAAGGAGACATCGCCGGCGCCGATATTCCAGCGGTGTACTTCGATTGGCTGCGGTCGGGAGTTTCCCAACAAGTCGAGCGCGTGCTCGAGCACAACGCACACGACCTGGTGAGCATGGCTGCGATCCTTGCCGAGCTGTGTCGCCGGTTCGAAGGGCTTCACCCCGACGATGCCGCCGAAGACTGTTTGTCTTTGGCACGGGTCGCACTGCGGTGTGAGCAACCAGCGCGGGCAGCTGTCTTCGCTCTTGCCGCGGTCGAACGGTCGGCGCATCCGCAGGTCGCCTTCGAGGCCCTGGTGATGCTCGCTCAAGGGGCGGCGCGGCGGCACGCTTTCCCAGCCGCTGCCGATTGGCTCGAGCGTGCTGCAGCGCTGCCTTCGCTGGGTCACGCAGAGCTCGCGCAGGTGCACCTCTTGTTGTCAAAGCTCGCCGAGCATGGGCTCAAAGATCTTCCGCGCGCGCTGCGCCATGCGCGGCTTGGCTCGATGGCAGAGTCGGCACCGGCAAGTGCAAAGCGGTTCGATCGACTGACGCGAAGAGTCAGTGTCGTTCGCTGCGCCTAAAGAGTGCAGCTACGGGAATTTGGTCAGCTGCGCCTTGGGCGTGGCATTCTCGGCGTGAGCATGGAAACGGTGCCTCACGTGTTGGTGAAAGTCGCGACTCCCGAGAGGATGCGGGTCGCTTACCTGGAGGACCTTTCGAACGGAGGGCTGTTCATCAAGACAGATCGCCCGATCGCTGTCGAACGACTGATCGACGTCGACTTGCTTGCTCCAGGCCGAACGACGCCCATTCGCGCACGCTGCAGAGTCGTGCGGTTGCGAAACGACGCCCAGGCGCGGAAAAACAACAGCCAGGGGATGGAGCTGAAGTTCGTCGAGCTCGATCCGCAGATGATGGTCGCGCTCGCTGCGTTGCTCGTCGAGTATCAGGGCGAACCCGCGCCTTTGGAGTCGGCGCGTCCGACTCCAGTCGGCGGTCAAGGAG
>JANOHG010001046.1:0-5511 GCA_031406375.1 Archangiaceae bacterium
GGTTCGCTTGCCGCGGCCCTCGATCGCGAGCCCGACCGCCCGCAGTCCAAGCCTGCCGAGGTCGTATCCGGAGCCCTGATCGCCGAGGGTCGGGCCGAGCCCGCCGACGCGCGAGGGTGCGCCGTCCGGGTGACGCGCCCACGCGATCGAGCCGGTCCCCGCGATGAGCACGACGCCGGGTCCGTCGCTGAAGGCGGCTTCGAGCGCGATCGCGGCGTCGGTCAGGACCACGACGCGCGGGGCGAGGCCGGACTCCTCCAGCGCGGCCTGGAGCGCCAACCGCTCCTCTTCGCGCCCGACTCCCGCGGCGCCCACCACCAGAATACCCAAGGCTTTGGCGATGCCGAAGTCGAGCAGCTTCGTCGTGCCGTCGTAGCTCACCATGATGTTCTTCTCGGCGACGTCCCGATGAATGACAATCTGCTTTCGCCCGCGGGGATCAATGAAGCTGTGCGCGTAGTGAAGCGCGAGCGCAGTGTCGCGCACCGAGGCGAGCGTGAACCCCAATGGAATTGGCTCTTTTGCCTGACGGCACGCGCGAGCCATCTCGACCAGCGTTGCTCCCTGAACGAACTCCATCGCGAGGAAGAGGGTGCCATCGTCGGTGTCGAGGTCGAACACCTGGGCGATGTTGGGGTGGTTGAAGGCGGCAGTGGTACGGGCCTCCTCGAGGAACATCTTTACGAATTCTTCTTCCCCACGAATGTCGGGAAGAATCGATTTGAGCACCACAATTTTTCGGAATCCCGCCAGACCTCTTTGGGTCGCGAGAAAAATCTCACTCATCCCGCCCGTCGATAATCGACAGAGCAGCTCGTACTTTCCGAGCGTCCGGCGATCAAACTCGGACGTCGGCTTTACGAATGGCTGGACCGACACGGTAGGCATCGCAGCTTACACTTCTGCGGCCGGCTCGCCGCAAAACGTCTGACTGAGTGTCGGGTCATGTCAGGCACCCACGGTCGTTGTGAGCCCCCGCTTCGGAGGAACGTGGACCAAGCCGAGCAGCACCCCGGCCAAACACAACACTGCGCCGACGAAAGTCACCCCATTGGGCCACTCGCTCAAAAATACCACTGACAACACCCAAGTGACGACCGGAGTCAACTGCATCATCGCGCTTCCCTTCGAGGCAGTGGTGAAGCCCATGCCCCAGCTGAAGAGCATCTGAGCGATGAACGACAAGCCGCCAACGGCGAGGACTTGCAACAGCGTGGTTCCTTCCAGTGGAACCCAGCCACGAACGGCGACTGGGCCGGCGATGAAGAAACCGACCAGACAGAACCCGAAGAACACGGTGGTCGCATCGGTATCTCTTCGCAATGCATGAACCCCCGTCATCGATGCGCCCCCGAAGACTCCGGAAGCAATTCCCGCCAGCGCCCCCAGGCCAGGATTCAACGGGTGCTCGAAGGCACCTGTTCCTCCCGTCACCAAGATGGCTCCGAAGGTCGCCAGGGCCAGCCCTAAATAGAGCCACGGCCCAGGGCGCTCTTTGAGGATGAGCCTCGCGAACACTGCGGCATAGACCGGTGAGACGTAATTGAGCATCGTCGCCGGGCCCACGCCGAGGCGAGCAATCGCAACGAAGTAGCAAAGCACAGCGACGCCACCGAAAAAGCCTCGCACCATCAGCAAGCGCCAGCGTCGAAGGTCCGGCAACGTGCGGGTGAGGCCGAACAGCAGGCCGACCCCCAAAAGCCCGACAAGAAAACGCACCGCGACGACCTGCGAAGGGGACACCACGCCCGTCAAGGTGCGGGTCAGAATGGCCATCGTCGCAAAGGGCAGCGACGAGAGGGCAATCACCAAGGCACCAGAAGTCGGCTTCACCAGCGCTCGTCAGAGTCGGCGTCGACTGAGCGCCGCGCGAAAATCCCGTGCCCGTTCCATCGCGCGCTCGGGGCCGTCGGCGCGGACGACAAAGTGGCCCATTTTTCGATTGGGGCGTGCCTGGTGCTTTCCATAGAGGAAAATGTCGACGACATCCGGGAAACGTTCCCAGGCGCTGAGGTCGAGCGCTCCGCCCGTTCGACCCTGGGCGAGCCAGACGTCGCCCAGCAGGTTACCCATGCACCACGCTCCAGGGTGAAGCTTGGGTGGAGCCAAGGGCGCATTGCAGAGAATGCGGGCGAGCGCGTCGAACTGACTCAATGTACAGGCCTGCCGGGTGACGTGACCTGAGTTGTGCGGCCGTGGAGCAAGCTCGTTGACATAGAGCCGGGCTTTTCCATTTCTTCCGTCGCCGACGAAGAACTCGACCGTGAGCAGGCCGACGACGTTCAAAGCGCGTGCGACCTTCATTGCGATGCGACGCGCTTCTGCCTCGACCGAAGGCGGGACGCGCGCCGGCAAGACAGTCAAATCCAGGATGTGGTGGGTGTGCAGGTTCTCGAAGACGGGAAAGCACAGCTCTTCGCCTCGGTGGTCGCGTGCGACGATGCACGACAGCTCAGTGTGAAGCGTCAGCCGTTCCTCGAGGACCCAGCCTCCGTGCACCACCGCAGGAAGACTTGAAAGGTCTGCTTCGCTATCGAGTCGATACTGCCCCTTGCCGTCGTAACCACCCAGGGCTGACTTGGCGATGCAGGGAAAGCCGAACGCGCGCGCCACCTCTGCCACATCTTCGTCTGCCGCGACGATGCGATGCTCGACGCGAGGAAAACCAAAGGCCGAAAGAAACGTCTTCTCTTTCGCGCGATCCTGGCTCGTTTGCAGCACGTTCAGCGACGGCAACAGCTTCAGCGCGTGCGGCAACAGCGGCGCAAACGGAACGCTTTCCGAATCGAACGTGACCACGTCGCACCGCTCGAAGAGCCCAAGCAAAACATCGGCGGCGTCGTAGCCGGCCGTCAGGACGTGTGGAAGACGCGCCAGCGCGGGTGATTCGAAGTCGGGATCCAAAACGACGACTTCGCAGTTCAGGTGCAGCAATGACTCGCTCAGCATCACGCCAAGCTGTCCGCCTCCAAGAATTCCAACCGAACGCGGTTTCACCGGCCCGACTTACCGCGCCGCCTGCGAGGAACCGCGGGAGTTGCCTTGGGGCGTGGAACTGCTGACGGCACCGGACCCGATTGCTCGTGCGCGGTAACGTCGGGTCGCAGCGCGTCGCTCGACCGAAGTGAACGTTCGGCGTTTTCGGTGCGGTATGCGTCAAGCTTTCGCGACAGCTGCGGATTGTTAAGTGCCAACATCCGGACGACGAAGAGCGCGGCGTTGGTGGCGCCCGCAGGTCCAATCGCGAACGTCGCGGTGGGAACGCCAGCCGGCATCTGAACAATCGACAACAGACTGTCGACCCCAGCCAGGGCGCGCGACTGCACCGGAACTCCGAGAACGGGCAGCGCGGTGAGCGCAGCGACCATTCCGGGAAGATGAGCGGCGCCCCCGGCTCCTGCGATGATGGCACTGAGCCCACGCGCCTGGGCCCCCTTCGCATACGCGACCATCTCTTCCGGGGTGCGATGCGCCGAGACGACGCGCACTTCGTGGGTGACCGCGAAGCGCTCGAGGGTTTCAGACGCGTGACGCAGCGTTTCCCAGTCAGAGCTGCTGCCCATGATGACGCCAACAGTGACAGACATGTTCTTCCTCGCCAGCGGCGCGCAGGCCTAAGGCTCAACGGATGATGAGGTGGGCGAACTTGCCACGAAACGGCTAGGTTTCCGCGCCTTCCGGGCATGCAGAAGGGGTGGACCAACGATGTGGGGGAAGCAGTCGCTGCGGGTTCAGTGCGCCATCGCAGTGTTGTTGCCCTGCCTTGCGGTCGCCGTCTTTACTTCCTGGTACTTCCCTCAGAGGCTCAACGCGCAGGCGGGTCTTGCGCTCGAACGCCAAGCGCAGCGCGTCGGGTTGTTGGCCGTTGCCAACGCGGCTGCGACGATGCGGTTGATTCACAATCAGCAGGCGAAACATTCGGAGCTCGACGCGATTCTTGATGGAGTGCGCGGGGGCGGAAACATCGAGCACGTGGGTGCGCTCGAGGTCTCGGTGGACACGGTGGTGCTCGACGGGAAAAAGCGCTACGTCGAGGTGAAGTCGCCCGATGTCGACAAGGCGCAGATGCGAGGCAACCTGCCGCCCGGTCGGTATCAGGTGCCTGCCCCGGGACACTGTGAAATCGAGCGCGGGCGGGTGCTGGCGGCCAACTGCGCTGCGAAGCACTTGGACTACGAGGCGTTGTTCGTCATCCAGATGTCGCCGCAAGAGCTCAGTGAGTCCCAGCGACGAAATCAGGCCGAAGGCGGGTGGGTGCTGCTGGTGACGCTGCTCTGTGGGTTGGGTCTGGCGTTCCTCTTCTCGGGCGCGTTGGCCGGCCCGATTGGAATGGTGACGCGGCTTGCCCGTACCGTCGCCAGCGGAGACGTCAGCGGCGACACCGTCAATGTCCATGGGAATGGAGACATCCGCAGCATGGCTGAGTCGGTCAACGAAATGCTGACCAGTCTCAAGGCCTTGGTAAAGCAGATGGTTTCGCTGACGGATCGCCTGGGAGGAGCCGCGCATGGGTTGATCTCCGCTTCAGCAGACCAAGAGCAGGTCACCGGCCAACACGCCGCCTATGCACAGCAAATCGCGAGCACCTTCGAGGAACTGTCGCGAACGGCCGAGATGATTCAGGCCAGCACTGCCACCGTCGAACAGGCAGCGGTACGGACCAGCAGCGCCGTCGACGAAGCCCGCGCGGTGGTGAACGAGATGGTCGGCGGCATCACCGAGATTCGGCAAGAATCGAAAGAAGTTGCCGAGTCGATTGGCCGGCTGAATCAGGACCTTCAGCAAGTCTCGCGGATCGCGCAGGTCATCAAGCAGGTTGCCGACCGATCAGATTTATTGGCGTTGAATGCCGCGCTCGAGGGAACGAAAGCGGGCGAGGTTGGTCGCGGCTTCTCATTGGTTGCAGCCGAGATGCGAAAGCTGGCAGAGAACGTCGCCGTCTCAGCCCGCGACATCGGGCGCCTCGTCGAGAACGTTCAGGCTTCGGGAGACCAGGCGGTCTCGAAGGCGCGCGACGGCGTCGACGCGAACGATCGCGGAGTGGCGATCGCACAGAAGGCGTCGGCTGTGTTTCAACAAATTGCCGAGCTCTCGCGCGGCACGAAAGAAGCTGCGCAGCAGATTGCGATTGCGACCCGGCAGCAGAAGCAGAGCTCTGAGCAGGCGGTGCAGGGCGCGCGCAACGTGGCAGACCTGGTGAAGAAGGGCGTCGACGCGACCGGGCGAAGCACGAAGATTGCGCATGACCTCAAGTCGGCTGTCACCGCGCTGTCGGACGCGACGAAGCGGTTCAAAGTCGATCGAACCTGACCGCCCGCGCAGCGTACGCTCGTGACGTTCAATCATCTCGACCAGCGCCCGCATGTGCGGAAGGCAGCCCGGCCGTGCAGCCTGCTGCCGCTTTTGAATCAAGTGCTCATATTCTGGAAAACCAAAGCACTGTGCAGTTGGAGTGTCGCGAAGGTCCGCTTCCTTCTTTGCGCGTACTGGCCAGGCGGCGTCGTTGCGTCG
>JANOHG010001063.1:0-2728 GCA_031406375.1 Archangiaceae bacterium
GATGAAGGCGGCGTTTCAGAACTTCATGGAAGCCGAGTTGGTGGATGAGCTGATTGAGCAGAAGCGCCTGCCCAAGCTCGAAGGCGAGAACCTCGTCATCACCGCATTCTTTTCGGACTTCAAGGGCTTCAACGTCTTCACCGAGAAGTACAAAGGAGATCCTCACGCGTTGATGCGGCTGCTCAACCGCTACCTGTCGGCTGTCACTCCGTCGCTGACGGCCGAAGGCGCGTGCATCGACAAGTACATTGGCGACAAAGTGCTCGCGCTGTTTGGCGCTCCGACCGCGCATCGCGACCACGCCCTGCGCGCATGCCGTGGCGCGCTTGCGGTTCAACGGTCGGTCGAGCAGCTGCGCGAGAAGTTGCGTGCCGAAGGACTGCCCGACGTCTACACCCGCATCGGCCTCAACACCGGGTCGATGCTCGTGGGCAACATCGGAAGCGAACAGCTGATGGATTACACCGCCATCGGCGACGAGGTGCAGTTGGCCCAGACGATCGAGGAAGCGAACCGGGTCTTCGGCACTCTGATTCTGATGGGGGCTGGCACGTATGCGGACGTTCGCGACCAGGTCGAGGTGCGTGAGCTGGATTACGTGCGGTTTCCCGGCGCCGAGCGGGCGACCGCCGTCTATGAGTTGGTCGCGCTCAAAGGCCAGGTTCCACTCGACAAAGCGAAAGTCGTCGAGCTCTACGGTCAGGCGCTGATGATGTACCGATCGAAACGATTCCACGAAGCCCTTGGCAGACTCGAGGCCGCGTTGGCGATCGACAAGAACGACGGACCTTCGAAAAGGTTGGTCGTGCTTTCGCGCGCGTTTCTCGAAGTACCTCCGCCCGCCGACTGGGACGGTGTTTCACCGTTAGAGAAGTGAAAGGAGCCACACACATGAAACGAATGATTGGGTGGGCGGCGTTGGCCGCCCTCAGTACCGCAGAAGTCGGATTGGCCGCTGACCGCCAGCTCTTCATCAAGTCGAAGGACACCAAGTTGCTCAAGGACCCGAACTTCACTGCCAAGGTGGTGCAGACGCTTCAGCCTGGAACGGAAGTCAC
Organism: Archangiaceae bacterium; assembly: GCA_031406375.1. Taxonomy (GTDB): domain Bacteria; phylum Myxococcota; class Myxococcia; order Myxococcales; family Myxococcaceae; genus JAGSPQ01. The sequence continues at coordinate 1,059 of JANOHG010001063.1, forward strand.
CTGGAAGGGCGCGGACGGGAAAGAGAAGACCCTGCACAAGGTCGTCTCGGGTGGAAAAGAAGGCTTCGTGCTTCAGGCGAACCTGACGCCCAGCAAGCCGGCCAACGAATTCCTCACGGGTGATGGCAAAGCGATTTCTGCGCAAGCCGTGGCCAGCTCGGGCGCGGCGACCAAGGCGCTCACCCCGGCGGCGATCAAATATGCCGACGCCAAAGGCCCCAGCGCCACCGAGGCTGCGACCGAAATCATCTACCTCGAGGAACACAACAACAACATGGGCACGCCAGAGGCGATTGCGGCCCACCAAAAAGCGGCAGGCCTGTCAGGAGGTGCGAAATGAAGAACGTCCTGTTGATTGGCGCGGTGGTGCTGACGTCCGGTTGCGCGACGATGAAGGCGTTGGCGCGCGGCGATGTAAAAGGCGCAGTTCAGTCGGGCGTTCATGAAGGCGGCTCGGTCGCCCTCGCGGGCGTCGAAGGAAAGAAGGAATCCGAGCGCGTCTGCAAGCCGATGGAGACTCAGATTATCCCCCTCGGCGAAGAACGGGCCATCGGAGGCGCCATCGCCGTCGGTTTGACCGACAAGAACAAAGCGCACGTCTTCATCGACGGAAACTCAGAAAAGAACCTCACCAGCCTCGCCGCTTCTCAGAAGACGCCTGGGAAGGTGAAGCTGCCCGATTCAGAGCGCAACAACCTCAACGCATACTTGAGCAAGGTCGGCCGCAACCTGGCCGGCTTCTCTGCGCGACCCGAGATTGTCTGGACCTTCGGCGCGCTCGACAGCCCGACCGTGAACGCGTTCTCAGCGCCCGGTGGCTACGTCTTCGTCACCACCGGGCTGCTCAAGCTCGTCGACAACGAGGCGCAGCTGGCAGGCATCCTCGGACACGAGATTGGCCACATCAGCGGTCGCCACGCGCTCAAGGGCTACTCGAAGGTGAAGTACAAGCAGTGCGACCTTGCGACCACGGGCGGCTACATGCTCGCCAAAGGGCTCGACATGGCGCCTGAGCTGCGACGTGCGGCCGCGTACGCGAAGATGTTCTCGGGCGGCAGTTTCGACCTCGACAGCCAGGACATGGCGGCAGGCCTCATCTCGGCGCTCGCCGATGGCTTCATCGACGACTTCGTCAGCTCGGGCATGGCGACCCCCGATGAGCTCGAGGCCGACAAGTACGCCATCGAGCTGGCGACGTTCGCGGGCTACGACGCAGGCGAGTACGAGAAGTTTCTCCAGAAGCTTCCAGCGTCGTCCGATGACCACCACCCGCCGATGGCCGACCGGTTGAAAGCAATCAGCATCGTGCGAACCGACCTCGCGGCCTTCGCGGGCAAGGGCGTGAAGCCTGACAATTCAGCCCAGCTGAAAATCGTCAAGAAGTAGTCGCAACTTGGCGCGGCCCCGTCGCTACCGCGACACCGCCTGACTCAGCGCGCGATGCACGGCTTCCAATGCCTTGCGCGCCTCAAGCAGTTCGCCGCGCTCGCGGGTGAGGTCCGACACTTGGCGCGCGAAAGTGTCGCGCTCGACTCGCAGCGCATCCGTGCTGCGGCGAAGTCCAGTCGAGGCTTCGTATGAAGCTTCGAGCTCGGAAGCGAGCCGCTCTTCCTCTGAAAGGCTTTCTGCCAGCGCCTGATGCTGTTTGGTGATTTCGGGAAGTATTTTGT
>JANOHG010001086.1:0-1841 GCA_031406375.1 Archangiaceae bacterium
GAACGCAACCCGGCCGCCGCCTCCGTAAAAGCCGGTGCGACGTTCGCCCTTCTTCCCTTCAGCGACCACTTGCGTCGATAGCCGACACAGATCCTGGGTGTCTTCCGCGAGCCTGCCCTGGGTGTTCGCCACCAGCACCCGTTTGGTTGAGTCGGCATAGGTGGCGGTCACCTGCTTGATTCGTTTGTCGTACGCGTGCGCCGCCCTGTTCGCTCTCACCACCAGCAAGACCTTCTGATCGACCTCGACCTGAGCCAGCGGCGTCGCCAATCGATAGAACGTGGGCAGCGCGGTGCGCGCGACGTTGAACGATTGTTCGCTGCCACCCCCCTGAGCAATCAGCGCGGCGGTGCGAGCCGCGCGAAACAGCGCCTCGTCATCGAGGTCATCCGAGTAGGCATAGCCGACCTTCGCGCCCGAGATGACGCGAACGCCGACCCCTTGCGAAAGCCCCGCCTGCGCGCTCTTCACTTTCTTCTCTTCGAGGATGACGGCGCAGCTCTCATTGCGCTCGACATAGACCTCGGCGAACTCGGCACCCTTTTCCATCGCGGCTGAAAGCAGGCGTTCAATGAGGGGAACTGAAAGCAACGCTGAAGTTTGGAATCGGGTGGTCTGGGCCATTTCGGGGTGGACACTAACAATCCCGGTTGAACTTCCCTGCTAGAGTTTTCGACGAGATATGCCCCCGCCGCCGAGCAAACGCAGCCCCGCGGTCGAACGGGGTGGCAAAGAAGTCGACAGCGACCCCGAGGTCTCGAAGCACACGCAGGCGAAGGTCAAGATTTCGAAGGGTGCCGAAGACGACCCGGAAGTCGCCAAGCACACCCAAGCGAAGGTGAAGATCGCGTCGAGCACACGCCAGCCCGTCGCTCGCGGAGGTGGGGCGGTTGACGACGATCCCGAGCGTTCCCACCGCACCGAGGCGAAAATCAAAGCGCAGCCCCGCGGACGAAAGGGCGCGAACTCGGAAGCGCCAAAAGGAAAGCTGTCAGCAGAGCAGGCGCATTCGGACCCGGAGTACGAGACGGGCAACGCCTATTCGCCGATCGACGACGACGCCTCGTCCGACTACCACACCGGAAACGACTACGCGCAGCTCGGGGATGACAAGGAGCTCAACCTCGAAGGTGACGGGCTCGACGCGCTCGACGCCGACCTCGGGCCTCCGAAGACGAAGGCGCTCGAAGTGTTGCTCGCCGAAGACGGACTGAGCGACGTCGAAGAGGAGAACGCCAACCAAGACAACGAGACCCGGGCGGGCCCACCGCTGAGCCTGCAGATTACCGCTGGCCCCGACCAAGGCAAAAAGAAGAAGTTCAAAGGCGTTCGGATGGTGATTGGGCGCACTCCGGGCGTGGATCTTCAGCTGTCTGACCAGTCGGTCTCGCGGCGGCACGTCGAGCTGGTGCAGGGCGACAAGGGAGTGCTGCTGCGCGACCTCGGCAGCGGCAACGGCACCAAGGTCAATGGTGAGAAGACTGCCGAGAAGATTCTCGAGCACGGTGATGAGATTCACATCGGGAAGACAAAGCTGAAGTTCGTCGATGACATGGCTGCGTTCAAGAAGCTGCGCGATGACCAGCAGAAGAAGGAGGCAGAAGAGGCCGAGCAGAAGGCCAGGGAAGAGACGGAAGCGAAAGAGAAAGAGGCGAAGGAAGCGCAAGCGCCCGCCGAAGGCGCCGATGCGAGCGCAGCGGCGCCCGGAGTCGAAGGAGATGAAGCTGGCCCGAAGACGATTGCCCGCCCGGCGGTCGATCGCGCCGACCGCAAGCCGATCGCGCGCCGCGGTCAAGAGGCCACTGGCGTCGTTGCCAAGTTCAAAGCGCTCGAGCCGAAGA
>JANOHG010001087.1:0-4178 GCA_031406375.1 Archangiaceae bacterium
GTGCGTGAGGCGCCCTTCGCAACTTCCCCGAAGTCGACCACCGCGTCCGGCTCGATCGCCAACAGCGGCTGGGTGAAGCTCGTCCCTTCGACCTTCACGAACGCGTTCGGCACTCCCGTCGACGACACCTGTACTTCTATCAACGCGCTCATGAAGCCTTCATTGACAGGCTCCCAGGTGACGGGAACTTCGATGCCTGCATCGGCAGCCAGCGCGCGCGGAATCGGTAGAGTCGCGTTGATTTCCGCGCTGCCGGCGTCGAGGCCCGTCAGCTCAAGCACCACGTTTCCAAAGCCGGTGTTCGTCACTGTCAGCGGCACCGTCTTGGTCATCCCCTTCTCGACGAATCCGAAGGAAAGCAACGAAGGGCTGATCGTCAACACCGGCTCGCCCACCAGTCGCCGCACCAGCGGCACCACCAGCTCGCCTGGCTCCAGCCGCATCGGCGACTCGTCTGCCGCCGCGTCGGTGAAGGTAAGCCGCAGCTCGGCGACGCCAGCCAGCGGCGCTCCTTTCGGGGCGTGGGTCACCTCGATGTTGAAGCTCGCCGCTGCACCGACGATGAAGGGCGGCTTCTCGGTGGTGGCGAAGCTGAAGTCGCTGACCGCGTTGCCAGTGAGAAGGATGCGCTTGATCGCCACCCGACGGTCGCCGCTGACCGTGATTCGCGTTTGCACCTTCTCATTGCACCCTGGAGTGACGCAGGTGTACGCCAGCCGCGCCGGCTCGGCGTAGAGCCCCGCGGGCCGCATCGGCCCGGTGGAAGTCGGGGGCTTGGCCGGCTCGCATCCGGCGGTGAAGGCCAGCAAAACGGGCATCCATCGGTGAGCGCTCACGATTCGGATCCTCACTTGGCGGTGAACACGCCATTGAGCCGTTCGAGGTCCAGCGCGTAGATGCTGTCGCCCTTCTTGCCGAGGTTGACGGTCTTCTCTTTCACCATCGCGCCATTGACGTACACCCTCACTGACGCGTTCGAATTCTTGTTCGAAAGGCAGATCTGCGAAATCAACTTCGAGACGTCTTCGCCGTTCACCGGCACTGCGCCTCCCGACAGGTAACCGATCAGCGCCTCGGTCGAGATCCCCAGCAAGCCCGCGAGCAGCCCGGTCGGAACCGAAGCGCAGCTCTCGAGGTACTGCAGCATCACCCGGTAGGTTCCGTCGGTGGTCGCGTCGGCGAGCACGATGCGCTCGGGCTCTTCCTTGGGCGCGAAGGCCAACCACGAAGGCTTTCCGTAGCTGCCCCAGTTCATCGGGTTGGGCGTCTGCTTGTTGCACACGTAGCCAAACGGGTGCTCGAGCGTCATGTCGACGTTGCGCACGTCGTTGTCGAAGACGCTGTCGGTGCCGTTCTCGTAGACCATTTCCAGCTTCACCACCTGCGGACCCGCTCCCATCACGCCGTTCGCGGTGACTGGAATCGTGATCGACGGCTTCGCGGGATCGCTGGTGAGGATGTTGAGCAGGCCGGTGACGGGGCCGACCGCGGTGGCGGTGAAGCCGACCTGAATGTCGAGGAAGGCCCCTGCGGCGATCGCCGGAACGACGGTGGGGCTGGTGAAGAGGTCCGTGTTGGGGTTCGTGCCCCCCCACTTCAGCTGCGCGGCCAGGGGCGCTCCGCCCATGTTGGTCAGCGTCAACGCGGCGAGGTTTGTCGCCCCCAGTGGAACGTTGCCCAGGTTGATCATCGCAGGGCTGAAGGTCAGTTGCGGCGGTGTTTCCGAGTTGCCCGTCAAGGGCACCTTGGTCGTCCCCTGATTGGTAACGACCACCAGCTCAAGGGTGTGCTTGGCGGTCGTGCGAGGCGTGTAGCGAAGCTCGATCGGAATCAGCGCGTTCATGTCGCTGGCGACTGGCTTGAGCGAAACCGGCCCGACGAAGGGGGCGATGAACGCAAAATCCACTGTCGCGGGGTCCGAAAGGACGACCGACTCGACGATGATCGGCGCCACCCCTGTTCCCTGGTTGGTAATCTGAACGTTGCGGCTGCTCTGCCGACCCGTCGCCACGTAGCCGAAATCAACCGGGTTCGGAGCCACCTGCAACTTCGGAATTCCCAGAAAGTTCACCGACAGCGGCACCCTCAATTCGGAAAACTGTTTGTCGTCGCTCAAAATCTTCAGCTCATCGGCGAGCCGGCCGGGCTTGTCGGTCGCAAAGCTGACGTCGAACTCGCGGCTGCGGCCCGGAAAAATCTCGATCGGAAAGGCCGCGGTGGTGAGAGAGCAACTAAAGGAAGAGCTGACTCCCTTCCCCAAGTTCGCCTCGAACAGCGTGAGCGTGCAGTTGCCGATGTTGTGAATGCTGAGCTTCTGCGTCTGGGTTGATACGTCGAGCTCGCCGAATGAAATCGCGTACGGGTCGGGCTGAAGAATCGGGTTGCCAGACACCACGTTGGTGCAAGCTTTGGTGATCGCCGGAATGCAGCGGAAGTTCTCGCAGATTTCGCCCGCCGAGCAGGCCGAGTCTTCCCGACAGGCAGTGTCGATGAGCTTCGGTCTTCCGCAGGAAGCTGTGAAGAGCGCTGCAAAAACACCCAACGAGAGCAGTGACGTGCGCATGGTTTCCCCTTGCAAACGATGAACGACATAGGGCTGTGGCGGCGGAAGAAACAAGGGGGTGGCTCAAACCACCAGGCAAACGGCGGTGACCTTCGTCGTCAAGGACGCCGACAACCTCGTTCAGGAATGGGACAATACGAAGGCGGGGGTCGTCTCGAAGATCGTTTTTCCGTTCATTCGCGAGTACGCAAACACGCTGAAGTAGCCAGGGGGTTTAAAAACCATGAAGCATGCAGCATTCGTCGTCGCTTTGATGTGGGCCGCCGTCGCGTCTGCCTCGGGCGAATGGAAGCAAATCGGCAAGGCCGGAGACTGGGGCGCCACCCGTGGTGGAGCAGTGATTGGCACCACGCTCTACACCATCGAATCGAGCGGCATCCTCTACGCCACCCAGCTGCCGTCGGGAGAGTGGCGGAAACTGGGCGACGGCTACGAGAACACCCGCTTCATGGTCGCCAGCACCGACAGTCTCTACACCATCGAAAAATCAGGCACGCTCTACAAGATTGATCCAAACAACGGGAAGTGGGTCGCTGTCGGCAAACCTGGCGAATGGGGCAACACGATCGCGGCAGCCATTCATGGCGGCAAGCTCTACACCGTTGAAGCTTCGGGAGTCTTCTATGTCACCGAACTCGCGACCGGCGCATGGAAGAAGCTCGGCAAGCCTGACTACCAAAACACCGTGGTCATCGTCGGCGCGGGCGACTCGCTGTTCACCATCGAGAAAAGCGGAAGCCTTTACAAGATCAACCCCACCACCGCGGCATGGAAACAAATCGGCAAGACCGGAGAATGGGCCGCGACGATCGCGCTGACGACGCTGAACGGAAAGCTCTACACCGTCGAGACCAGCGGCGGCCTCTACGTCACCGACCCGAACACCGGCGCATGGAAGGTGCTCGGCAAGAAAGAGTTCGCCAACACCGCCTTCCTCTGGGGCGCGGGCAACATGCTCTACAGCGTCGAGAAGGGCGGTACGCTCTACGGCATCACGCCTTAGTCTTCTCGCCAGCACCGAGCAGGGTGCCAAGCGACGGCCCCTGCCCTGCGGCAGCCAGCCGCCCGACACTGTCGAGGTGGTGGAGCAGAAACGCGCGATTGTCCGCCACCGACAGATTCTGAAGCTCGAGCGCGCCGATTCGATCTTCCGGCGTGAACGCGGGCTCTTTCACCCGTTCCATCGACAGCTTGTCGGGGTCGTACGCCATGTATTCAGCGCGGGTGGACACCAGGGTGTAATCCTCACCGCGTCGCAGCTCGAGGGTCACCGAGCCAGTTACCGCTGCAGCGACCCACCGCGTCAGCGCTTCCTTGAGCATCATCGCTTCGGGGTCGAACCACTTCCCTTCGTAGAGCAGCCGCCCAAGCCTTCGACCCAGAGTGAAGTACTGATCGAGCGTGTTCTCGTTGTGAATCGCCGACAGCAGCCGTTCGTAGACCAGGTGCAGCAGCGCCATGCCGGGCGCCTCGTAGATTCCGCGGCTCTTCGCCTCGATGATCCGGTTCTCGATCTGGTCGCGCTGAACGGCCAGCGATTCGCCGACGCGGTCGCGCTGATGTCGGAGGCCAATGCGATCGGCGGACGGCATGGCCTGGGGATGTGCGACCAGAT
>JANOHG010001110.1:0-1750 GCA_031406375.1 Archangiaceae bacterium
ACGCCGCGCGTTCATCACTGGCACCACGCGAGGCTTCGAACGACCACCCAGAACTTTGCCAACCTCGCGCCCTGGGTCGATCGACTGTTCGGCACCTACCACCACCCGAAGGGCGACGAGACGTACCCCGTCGGTCTCGACGAGCCGTTTCCGACCACCTGGCTTGGGCAGCTCGTTCATTCGCTGCGAGTCGATGGGGCGACACGAAGGCGTCAGATCAACCGCTGCGCTGCAGCAACACGCCCGCCCACGTGAGCCCGCTGCCGACCACGCACAGCGCAACCGCCTGAGTGAGATCGTCGGCGTCCCACAGCTCTGAGAGCACCGAAGGCGCACCCGCCGCGCCGGTGTTGCCCCGATTGTCGACGTTGTAGCGGTGTTGTCCGCTGGGGATGTCCGCCCGCCTGGCGATCGCTTCCAGCATTCTCAAGTTGGCCTGGTGGCCGACGAAGGTCAGTTGGTTGGCCTGCCCACCGGCGCTCAGGTAACGGGCTTTGAGCTCTTCGAAGACTTCTCCGCCCCGTTTGATCGCGAAGTGCTGCACCGCTTTGCCTTGCTGCGTGAAGTGGCCGAACCGCGGAACCTTGACCTTGTCGGCGCCGGAAGGATCTCCGCGCAGCATTGTTTGAGTCACCCGCCATCGGCCTGGAATCCGCGGAGATAATATGGCTGCCGAAGACGCATCGCCCCACAACACGCAGCTGTCGCGATCGGAATAGTCGACCACCCTGGTCGAGTTCTCCGAATTCACCACCAGTACAAAGTCGGGCAGCCGTTCGGGACGCATCGCCTCGAGAAAGAACAGCTGTGCGCCAAAGCTCGAGCACGCGCTGGCGATGTCCAAACTGGGTGCTTCGATCTTCAGCTGCTCGGCCACCCGCGCCGCTTCCGAAGGAATGCACTCGTCGGGGGAACAGCCGCCGGCCAACACCATTCCGATGTCCGACGGCTTCAGGTTCGCGCGGGCCAGCGCCATTTCGGCAGCCCGAGCGCCCGTCTGAGCGTTGCTCAGCGTCGCGGCTTCGATCGCTGCGCGGGGATCCCGGTTCCTCGTCTGACGGATGTAGTCCAGCGGCAACACCGTATGCCTCTTGCGGATGCCGACCCGTTCCACAATCCACTGGTCGCTGGTCTCAATGCCAAGCGACTCGAGGAAGTCGTTGCCAATGATCGTGTCCGGATGAAAGTGACCGAGCGCGTGCAAAAACATGGGAGCCTGCGTACTTTGCGCACATTTTCTCATACCCCAAGGAGTTTCGAATGGCTTTGCGTCTAGGAGACATCGCACCCGACTTCACCGCCGAAACGACGGAAGGCACCATTTCCTTCCACAGCTGGATGGGCGAGGGCTGGGCGGTGCTCTTCTCGCACCCCCGTGACTTCACCCCAGTCTGCACCACCGAGCTTGGCAGAGTCGCCAAGCTCAAGCCCGACTTCGCCAAGCGCAATGTGAAGGTGATTGGCCTGTCGGTGGATCCGCTTGGCTCGCACAGTGACTGGTCGCGCGACATCGAAGAGACCCAGGGAGCGAAGCTCAACTTCCCGTTGATCGCGGACGCCGACAAGAAAGTTTCCAACCTCTACGACATGATTCACCCGAACGCGAACGACACCTTCACCGTGCGCAGCGTGTTCGTGATCGGCCCCGACAAGAAGGTGAAGTTGATGCTTACCTACCCAGCGAGTACCGGCCGCAACTTCGATGAGCTGCTGCGGGTAATCGACTCGCTGCAGCTGACCGCCAAGCACA
>JANOHG010001118.1:0-6574 GCA_031406375.1 Archangiaceae bacterium
CCGGCGGCGATGACGAAGATCGCTCCTTGGTTGTTCGCGGCGTTGATCACGTCCTGGTACACCGGTGACGCTCCATCGGAAGTGCCGCCCAGCGACATGTTCACGATTTTCGAGGGCGTGGTGTTGACCCGAGATCCCGGCACGGTGCCGCCGGTCGCCCAGGTCATTCCCGCGGCGATGTCCAGCAGTGAGCCACCCTTGACGCCCAGCACGCGAATCGGCAACAGCTTCGCGTTCCAGTCGACCCCGCTGATGCCAACCATGTTGTTGGTTGCAGCCCCAATCGTCCCCGCGGTGTGGCTGCCGTGCCAGCTCGAGCCACCGTTGGGAAGATCGCCTCCCATATCGAGCGGGTCGTCGTCGCGCGCGTTGCCATCGCCGGCGTTCTCGACGTTGGAAATCATGTCGATGCCCTGAATGACCCGCGCGTCGAGATCCGGGTGGGGCACGATGCCGGTATCGATGTCCGCGACGACGACGCTCGCGCTGCCCTGCGTCACGTCCCACGCAGCGGGTAGGTTCATCGCGGGGTAGTGCCACTGCGCTGAGTAGAGCTTGTCGTTCGGAACCGCGAAGGCGTGCTGCCACTGGTTGACTTCGGTGAAGCGCACGCCAGGAACCGTCTTGAGTGTTGCGGCGAGCTCTTTCGTTTCTTCGACGCCCAGCTCGGTTCCATCGCGGCGGGTGACCCGCAGCAGGTGCAGGTATTCCGAGCCGAACCCGCCGTGCTTCGCCACCAGGCCGGGCGTACGCAGCAGCGCGAGCGCCTCACGCGTGCCGATCTTCGCTTCGAAGCGAATGATGACTTCCCCCGCAATCCACTCGACCACCGGTGGCGTTCTCGGCGGCGGTTCGGCGACCGTCTTGAACACCAGCAAGCGCTCGAGCGGCATTCGCCCCATCTTCACCTGGCGTTTCGGAATCAGGTTCGCGAGCGTGGGCATCTTCGGAGCGAACTCAGCTCCTTGAAAGACCGTCAGCCGGCCCGACACCCGACCGCCCGTCGCGCTGCCGCCGCCGCCGCCAGAAGTCCCGCCTCCGCCATCAATCGGACACCCCATCAACCCAAGAGTTGTCAGCAGCAGCAATCGACGCATGGTGTTGCTCCCATTATTGGCTGACTTCGACGCAGGTCAGCCCATTGGCCGGGGTGCAGTTCTGCCCGATGAGACAGCCCCCCGCATTTTGAAAATCGACACAGCGAATTCGGCGACAGTCCTCGGGGTTGACGCACTTCTTTCGCGAGATGGTGCACTCACCCGCGCTGCACGATTCCTGCGCGCAGTCGAAATCAGCCTGACAGCTGCAGAACCCGAACGATGAGCCTTCGCGCAGCCGGCATACCCCAGCGCACAGGCCATTGGGGAAGCCGGGTTCCTTGATGCACTTGCCTCCGCGTTTGCACTCGGAATCCGCCGCGCAGGGCAGGGTTGGATCCGGCAGACAACCCTTGGTGGTGCTGCACTCGAGGCGCGAGAAGACCACCACGATGTCGCGACAGCCGTACCCCCGCGGACACGATTCGCCTGCACTGCAGTCGGCGCCGCAATACGTCGAAGCGGTTCGCGTGTCAGTGATGCAGTAGTTAGCGCCTGTACCGCACGTGCTCAGGCCGGCCCCGCTGGTGCACCGCGCGCAGTACGGCCGGCGATCGTTGTCGAAATCGCTGTAGCAGCGGTTACGAGAAGTGCCTGCGTCGGCCTGGGGTCCGCAGGTTTCTCCGAATTTGCAAAAAGTGTTGTCGGCGCAGAAGTTGGGGTCGCAGTCGCCGATTTGACACGCAGCGATTTGCGCCGCAGTCGTGCCCCTGCACTCGCACGGCGCGTCGCCGCATCGGCACGAGGTGGCCTTGCAGTCTCCGTTGCTTCGACAGCCGCTGACGCAGGTGCTGCGCTTCAGATCGCAGACCTGCCCAAGCTCGCACTGAAGGTCGGTGCTGCAGCGACCCTTACCCAGGCAGGTGCCAGTCGTGGTGTCACAGAACAACGAAGCATCCAGACAGTCCGAGTTTTTCTCGCAGCCCGCGCGATCCTGGCAAAAGCCAGCCGGGTTACAGAACTCACGGGGAGCACAGGCGTCGTTGGTGCGGCAATAGCACTCGCCGGTGCTCGGCTCGCAGCGGTAGGCGCCCGCGGGCATTCCGCAATCGGCATCTTGAAGGCAGCCTTTCTGCTCGAGCTTGGGATTCTTGCAGGCAGCGATCGCGCAGAACAAGACGAGAACGACCCCGCGCATCGAGCCGCTCAACCTCAGGGTGCGCCCGCGTCAACTTCGGGAATTCCGTCTTTGCCAACCAGGCCGCCAATTTGCGCATCGGCTTCCGGCTCGAACGAAAGGGTGTCGATGGTCACGTTGCCCGGAAGCCGCAGGTCGATTGACGAGATTTGGGGGCGATCACGCAAATCCAACAACTGCTGCGCGACCGACGCCGCGTTGACCCGCGTACTGCTGAAGAGCACGTGAACCTTCACCGTGCCTTCGTCCAGCGGTACGCGGTACGAGTGCCCTCCAATCGATTTTCCCGCTGGGCAGACGTACGAGATGTTCTCGCGCGACATCGTCAGCTGGCGAATGACGCCGTTGGCCGAAATGGTGAAAACGAGGCAGTTGGGGTGCTGTTGCTCAGTCGGAGTGAGCTCGAAGCTCGTTCCTGTCATTCGTCTCAAGGTGACGCGATCGACGCCTTCCGGCTTCTTCTCGGAAGTACAGCCAATCAAAGTGCACAATGCGAAGAGAACCGCCCCGTGTCTCATGACGGGCACCGTACTGCGTCGAGAACCGAACTTCACGGACACTTCGTTACCGCCGACGGTAGACGACGATCTGAGGTGTCTCGTCGACGTACAGCCCGGTGACTGGCTTCGCCGTGCCAAACGCCTGCCAGGTGTTGAACTCGCTCTCGCGGAATTCCTGATGGTACTGGTACAACACAATCTCTGCCTCGGCCGGGGACCCCACGAAGCGGATGTCTGGCCTCACCATTCCGTTGCGCTGGTAGTCGCGGGTCTGAAGATTATGGCACTCGTGGAAGTACACCCGTTCTCCTGGCTTCGCGTTTGCGTTGAGCCAGTCGAGCACTCCGGTGACGTTGTTCGCCCAAAACTGTCGCTGCATTCCCAGGCTCGCCGCTCCCGGAAGGCCTCCCGCCAATTCCGAATAGGCGCTGGTGCCGTACCGGTAGATTCGCGCAGTCGCGATCGCGGGCGCGGTGCAGACCAGCACCGCTAGGGCGGCGAACACCGTTCGTTCGCTGACCTTGAACCTCTTGACCCACAATCCGTGCAGCCCCCTCGCGCCGCGACTGACCGAGCCGGCCGCGAGGATCGCCAGGAACGGCATCGACGGGAACCAGTGCTTCACTCCGCCGAAGTGCGGCACCGATGGCACTGAGATGATCGCGATGCTCATTACTGCGTTCGCAGCGATCAGCAACTCGAGCATCGTCGCCTTGCGCGTCGCCGCGCGGATCCCCACCCAGCCAAGCCCAAGCACCATCGGTACGAACAGTGACGTTGGCACCGTTAACGCGGTCTTGACCACCACGTATTCGAGAGGAAAGGGTGGCTCGCGCAGCACAGTGCCCAGGTAGAACCAGGCGTAGTGGTTGTGGGTCGCGTGGAAGTTGAGAAACCACGCCGTTCGATCAACCGGGTGCGCCCAGAGATACGGCCAGTGCAGGTAGAAAATCACCGGGCCCAGCACCGCCATCGCCACCAGCGGAGCCACCGCTCGAAACGTCGCTTCATCCTCGGCGTGCAGCCGCCACAGCCGCCAGAACCCAAGCACTGCCATCAGCAGGAACAAGGCGGTGGCAGGGCTGAGCAGGATGAAGCGCTGCAGAAACCCTTCGCCGCCCTGAACGAACACCAGCACGGCGTAGAGCAGCGCCCCAATGACGAAGATGCTGTTCACTTCGAGAAACTTCGCGCGGGCTGCGGGCTTGCCTTTCGAGCCCAGCCACCCGAGCACCAGCGCGAAGGGGGTAATCACCACCGGCAGAAACAGCGCGTTGTGCTTGGTGCTCAGCGCGGCTCCAAAGGCGAGGCCGGTGTAGAGCCACCACCGCTTCTGTTCCTGCGCTCGGAAGAAGCAGTACACGGTGAGCAACCACATCGCGGCGATCGGCACGTCGAAGCACGCCAGATGGGCGTTGAAGAACTGCCGCGGGACGAGCAGAAAGCTCACCGCCGCGAAGATTCCCGCGGCGCGTCCGAAGAGTCTTCGCCCCAGGGCGTAGGTCAGCGGAAGAATCAGCGCGGCGAACAGAAACGCCGGCAGCCGAAAGCCCGCAGCAGGCCGCAGCAAGTTCAGCTTCTCGGTGAACAGAAGGTACGAGAGCCCGAAGAGGTTCTTCATCAGCGCCGGGTGCTCGTGGTTGTAGTCGTACGCCCCGGTGATGCTCGCGTCGGTGAACGCGGTCGTTGGGCTGGCAAACACCGACTGAAACCAACGGGCGTGATTCTCCGCGGCGTAGAAATAAACGCTCTCGTCGCGGGTAAACCCAACCGGCTGCTCGGTGAACAGCAGCGCCCCGAAAGCAGCGAGGAACAGGCCCGCGCCAATGCGGGCGTCGATCGATGCCCCGTTCAATTTGGTTTGCTCGGGTATGACCACCGCGTCACTCACCGCTTTTCTCCAGCCCGAACAGCTCGATGCACAGGTCGCGATACGCCGGGTTCGCCGAGCGCGACCAGACTTGAACGGTGGCGCCCGCGGGGATCTCGGGTCCCTCGGCGCGCAGCATCCGTTCGACTCCGACCGGAATCGTCAGCGCACCCGCGGGCGCGCTGTTGATCTGCAGGCCCAAATCGACCGGCGTCAGTTCAGGCATGTGGAACACACTGCGATCCGAAATCAACCCTGCCCGCAGCGCAAGTGCGCCAGCGGCGGGGACGTTGGTGAACTCGGCCACCAGTTTCGCTGTGCCGCCAGGCGGGAAGAACTTGATGCACGCATGCGGCGCGAACTTCACCTCGTGAAACTCGGTCGCCACTTCAGCACCGTTAGCGCAGCGGTGGGCGCGGCCATCCCAGTGGCAGTCGCTTCGCGCGCCGTCAGGCCCTTCGACGAATACTCGGGCGCTTGCCAGCACGTCGCGGGCGTCCCACCGCTTCAAACGAAACCGACGGTTCTCGAACAGCCGCAAGGTGAGGTTCCCGAATTCTCGGGTCGCTCCAATCGGGGGATTGAGCGTCGTGAACGCGGCGCCCATTCTGGGCTGCGAGAGCACCCAAATCCTCGAATGAAGCTCAAGGTCGTCTTGATCCGAGCCGAGGTACCCCACCACCGGAATGGTCGCGGGGACGAAAATGCGCGCGCGCTCGGACCACCAGGGATCCAACAGCACCACATCGCCTGGCTGCGCTTCGGCTGCCAACACCGTGGCGACGCGCTGGTAGCTTTCCTCATCGACCGCGCGCGAGGGCATCCGCAATTGGAATACCAGACAGGTGAGCGCGACGATTCCCAGCAGCGCACCTTCAATCCAGGATCTCAGGACTTCGCCGCCCGCACCTTCTGGTCGATCTGATCGCGGCAGAAGACGCAGAACGCTGCTTCACCCTGGGGAAACGAAGGCGTCCAGTGGGGGTACATCGAACAGCGGGGGTCGAGACAATGGTGAACGCCGAAGCAATGACCCAGTTCCTGCAGCGCGTAGCGCGCCACCACTTTCACGTTCTCAGCCACGTTCTTCACCGACGACGTGCTCAACAGGGCGCGTTGGCTGTTGTACTTCGAGATCCCAAACGTGGGCGCTTCGCCGGTGAAGAGCTTGCGCGAGGCGAGCTTCCGACTGGTCAGATAGAGAATCTTGTCGTCTTGAAACGCTCGCACCAAAGGTGCAGCGTCAAGCAACTTGCCTGCGTCGAAAGGTTCATTGAATCCGGAAGGAAGGGGAAGGATGCCCGAGTGCTCGGATCCCACGGCGAATGCCGTGTAGAGGACCTTGCAGAGATCCTGCACCATCTTCGGTTCGAACTCGTCAAAGGTGACGACGCGGATCATTTTTTCTTCTTTGCGGTGGCGGGTTCCGCCTTAGCCGCGACTTTCGGGGGACGACCGCGCTTTTGCGCTGCTTCAGGCGCGGCCTCAACGGACTTCGGTGGGCGGCCGCGCTTCTTCGGCGGCAGAGATGGCTCGATGCTCTCAACCTTCGGTTTCGATGGGCGGCCGCGCTTGCGCCCAGCTGCAGCTTCGGTAAGCGGCGACGTGGCAGGCGAAGTCTCTTCCTGATCGCGAAGCTTCGAAGGCTTCTTCAAAGCCTTGGCTGCACCCAGTGCGACCTTCTTCTTCGGCTTCTCTTCGCCGTCCTCGCCCTCTTCCGATTCTTCCTCGTCGGAAGCGTCAGCGCCCGGCTCGGCTTCGGCTGCTTCGGGTGGCTCTTCAGAGACTTCTCCGTCGATGCCGATCAGGTCTCCCTCGAGGCCGAGATCATCGTCGCCGTCGCTGGCCACCCTGAATTCTTCTGCCAGCCGCTTGGGCCGCTCTTTTCCAGGAGGAAAGAGCACCACGTCGACGGTGTCCTCGGCGTCGGCCTCACTGCACTTCAGACTGGCCGCGAGCTCGGTTACCA
>JANOHG010001132.1:0-6317 GCA_031406375.1 Archangiaceae bacterium
CAACTGCGGCACCTGCGGCACGACCTGCGTCGCCGGAACAAGGTGCGTCAATGGAGCCTGCGCCACCACGTGCGGCGCGCCTCAAGTCAGCTGCAGCAATGTCTGCGTCGACACCCAAAACAATTCACAGCACTGCGGCAGCTGCGGGTCGGCCTGCGCGCTCCAGAACGTCACCACCGCTTTGTGCATCAGCGGCAGCTGCGGGTATGCGACCTGTCTTCCGGGATTTGTCGACTGCGACGGCGACGCGCGAAATGGCTGCGAGAGCGCGATCGCACGTTGCATCACGTTGATCTCGATCTCCTTCGACGGTGGATCCGCGAACGGTCGGTCGTTCAGCCCGGAGGTCGATCGCACCGGAACACGGGTGGCCTTCCTTTCGGAGGCGAGCAACCTGGTTCCTGGCGATACCAATGGAGTCGTCGACCTTTTTCTGCGCGACCTGGCCACCGGGAAGACCACCCGGCTCAGCACGTTGACCGATGGCGGAGAGATTCCCGCCTCGGCCGGCCCGAGCTACGTGTCGATTGCGATCTCAGGCGATGGGAAGACGGTCGGGGCCTCGACCAACTTGCAGCTGATCGTCCCCGACACCAATGGCGCGGGCATGGATGTCATCCTCTTCAGCGCGGACGGCGGCCGCAGCTACGGCGCTCTTTCCTCAGCCGGCGCGGGAAGCGCACAGCCAGCAGGCAACCCCGAGACGTTCGGGCCACTCTTCATCTCGGACGATGGCCAGCTGGTGACCTATATGACGCGCGCCACCAATCTCATCATCGCGACGAATGGCTCCTCGGGCGAATCCAATGTCTTTCAGTACGATCGCACCTCTCGCGAGATGACGTGCGCCTCGCTCAATTCGGTGGGTCAGTACGTGTCTGGAGGCGCTTTGGGCTGGAATGCCTATCCGAACTCGGCCAGCAGCAACGGCCGTTACATCATCTTCACCACGTTCGGTTGGCAGGTGGTCCCAGGCGCGGACGACGCGTGCGCCCACATCTATCTTCGTGATCAGGTGCTCTGGCGCACGACCCGACTGAGCGTCATCGACAACGGCAGTAAGATGAGTTGCCAGGCGCAGAACCACGCCGCGAGCGGAGCATCGATTACTCCTGACGGGACGATCGCTTCCTTCAGTACGCGCACCCAGCTGCCGGGCGGTGGCCTGGGCCCAATCGAGAACGTCTGGGTTCGCAACATGAGAACGCAGCAATCGACCTTGATCTCGATCGCCGCCGACGGAGGCGCAGCCAATGGCTTCAGCGGAGCCACCACCCTGAGCGACGACGGACAACTGGTGGGCTTCGTCTCAGATGCGACGAACCTGTTGCCCAACGACACGAACGGACAACGCGACTGCGTCCTCTTCGAGCTCGCGAGCAGAAAGCTGAGCTTGCTCAACGGCCCGGTCGCAGTCGCGTCACCTGACGGAGGCAGTGGCTGCTCGAGCTATCGTCTCAACGGCTCTGGCGCGCACGTCGTGTTCGAGACCCGCGACGCGCTGCTCGCCGACGACAGCAACAATCTCGATGACGTCTACCTTCGCCGCGTCAGGTGACCCAGAGCCGGGCGCAGTCGCAGATTTCGGGCGCTTGATTGTTCGCGGCTGACCCGCGGCGGCTGACGCGGTATTACCCAGCGCGATGGAAGTTCATCAGCTCCTGGCGACCTTCTCTCCTGGCGACGCGATCGGTCAGGCCGCGGTCGGTTTTCAGGCGTTGCTTCGGCGGCTCGGACATTCAGGCGAGCTCTTCGCGGGTGAGGTGGCTGATGGGTTCACCTCGCTCGTCAAGCCCGCGACGCGACTGAAGCCGTCGCGCGACGCGCTCGTGCTGTATCACCATGGGATTTCTTCCGAGTGGGCAGGGCGGCTGCTGCACCTCGAGTGTCTTCGCGGGGTCGTCTTTCACAATGTGACCCCCGCTCGTTTTTACGCGGGGACGCGGCTCGAAGAGGCTTTGCGATCAGGCCGTTCGCAGCTGACCGCGATCGCTGAAGGAATGGCGTTGTCGATTGGAGTTTCCGAGCTGAACGCTTCTGAGCTGCGCGAATCAGGTCATCGCAACGTGCACGTGGTGCCGCTGTTCGTCGAGCCGCACCGTTTTGATCCCGAGCAGATTGATCAGGCAATGACGCGCGCGCTGAACGAGGGCGCTCCGGTGGTGTTGTCGGTGAGCCGAGTAGTTCCGCACAAGTGCATCGAAGATCTTCTTTCGCTTCACGCCGAGTTGTTGCGGTTCCGACCCGCCGCGCGGCTGGTGATCGTCGGCGGGTACGCCGCGGGCCAACGTTCCTTCAGAAGGCTCGCCGCGCGGGCGGAAGCGTTGGGCCGGGTCGAGTTTCTCGGCAAGGTCTCGCACGGCGAGTTGGTCGCGGCCTACCGAAGCGCCGACGTCTACGTGTCGATGAGCGAGCACGAGGGGTTTGGTGTTCCTCTGGTTGAAGCGATGGCTGCGGATCTTCCGGTGCTCGCGTTTGGCGCCGCCGCCGTTCCCTGGACGATGGGTGGCCACGGCATTGTGTTCGATACCAAGCACTTCGCCGCGCTGGCCGAGCTCGTCGTCGCGATCACCCAGGACGACGGGCTGCGGCAGAAGATCGTCGACGGCCAACAGAAACGGGTCGCCGCGCTGTCAGCGGGTGAAAGCGAGGGTGCGCTTTCCACGGCGCTCGCGTCGCTCGCGCCGAAGCGTTCGGGCCGCACGAGCCGACCTGGGCGCACGGGGTCTCGCGTGGCGATCGTCGTTCAGCGCTTTGGCGCTGAGATCACGGGTGGAGCCGAAGCGCATGCGCGGCAAGTCGCGCTGAAGCTTTCTGCAGATGCGCAGATAAGCATCCTCACTACCTGTGCGACCGATCATCTCACCTGGGCCAATGACCTTCCCGAAGGCCTTCAGCACGATGGGCCATTGAGAGTGCATCGCTTTCCCACCGAAGCGCCGCGACAGATGCGCGCGTTCAACCGACTGTCGGACGGGGTGTTTGGTCACGGAAACGACCGGGTCACCGAAGAGCACTGGCTTGCTGAGCAAGGACCCCGCGTGCCGCAGCTGCTCTCGCACCTGGCGTCATGCCGCGATCGCTTCGATGCGTTCATCTTCTTCACCTACCTCTACACCCCTACTGCGTGGGGTGTTCCGCTGGTCGCGAACAAGGCGCTCGTGGTTCCCACTGCGCACGACGAGGCGCCGTTTGCCTTCGACGCGTTCGTGGATGTCTTCGAACGGCCACGCGCGCTGCTATGCAACACCGCAGAGGAAGAGCTGCTGATTCGGCAGCGTCATCCACAGTGCGCGCGCACCCGCGTCGTCGGCGTCGGTGTCGAGCCACCCAAGAAGCTGGATCCGGCCTCGTTCGCCCAGAAGCACGGCTTGCGCGGCCCGTACTTGCTTTACGTTGGCCGCAAGGAAGAGGGAAAAGGGTTGAAGGATCTGCTCAAGCACCACCGCGCCCTGGTGAACGATTTTCACGACGCTCCGACGCTGGTGCTCGCCGGCGGCGGCGCGCTTCATCTCGAAGGAGATCGCGTGCGCACCTTGGGCCGCATCAGCGAAGAGGACAAATGGAATGGGCTGGCCGGGGCGATGGCTGCCGTCGCTCCTTCCCGCTTCGAGAGCCTCTCGTTGCTCGCGCTCGAGGCGTTCGCTGTCGGCACCCCGTTGCTCGGAAATGCCGAGTCGAGCGTGCTTGCGGGCCACGTCGCGCGCAGCCAGGCGGGCGCCAGCTGGCACTCGACGCAAAGCTATGTGGAAGGTGTCCAGAGCCTCGGCCGCGCTTCTCTGCGCGAGCAAGCGTTGAAGTATGCGCGCGGCTTTCGATGGCCCAAAGTGATCGCCGCATTTCGCGCAGAAATCGAGCGCATTCGAAAGGACACCCGCCAGTGAAACTGCTCGGAAAAGACATTTCGGCGTCGTTGTTGCTCGAGCAGATTTCGCACCGTCTGGCCGCGCGCGGGCTCAACGAGCCAGACGAATACCCGATTCGAATGGATGGCGCCGAGCCCCGCGTTGACCCGCTTGCATTCAACCTCGATGCGCTCGCTGAGCACAGTGACCCAACCCGCGCGTTGCCGCTGGAAACGCATCGCCCGGGACTCAGCGGTCGCGCAGTCATGCTCGCGAAGCGGGCCTTTCGCAAAAGCTGTCAGATCTTCATCAACGAGGCGCTGGGTCGTCAGCAGGTGTTCAACGGCCACGTGCGCGACTCGTACGCGCAGCTTTCTGCCGAAGTGAAGCGGCTGCGTGGGCGCATTCAAGAACTCGAGTCGCCGCCGAAGCCCAAGCGCCCCGCGAGGAAGCGTTGAGAGCTGCGCTGACGCCTCGACGCACTTTCTGCCAGTCTCGAGGGAAGCGTTCCAATTAAGGACGCCATCAACTGGCGCCTCTGGGGGCGAACGCGATGATCGCCATCCCGGTGATTGACACTGTGGCTCCAACCACGTCCCAGCGGTCGGGCGTTTTGTGTTCGACCAACCACCCCCAGGCGACCGCGGTGGCCACGTACACGCCCCCATAGCTTGCGTAGGCGCGCGCTGCGGTGGGGTGCACCGACAGAAGCCACGCGAATAGACACAACGCGCAAGCCGCTGGAACCAACAATGCTGCTGACGCTCCGCGCATCCACAAATGAACCAGGTAGCAGCCGAGAATTTCAGCCGTTGCGGTCACGAGGAAAAGCAAAACGACCGCCAAAGGATTCAAGTCCCACCTCCGGTGATGGCAACTGTGTCCATCTGTTCCTTGAGAGCTTCAAAATGACGAAAGACAGGCGACGCAGGTCATTGGCAGCCCCGCCATCAAGGCCCGTTCGTGGACCTCTCGCTACGACTCTAGTTGGGAGCGCATCAAGGAAACTGTTGTAGCTTTCGCACCATGCGCGTTAACGGTGCATTTTTGGTTTTGGTCGCCATCTTGAGCTTCGCAGTTTGGGCAGAAGAGCCACCCGCGAAGACAGTGCCGCAGGTCGTGTTGCGGATCGCGAGCATAGCGCCCGATGCGAGCCCGTGGGCAGACACGGGGCAAATATTCAAGAAGAAGTCCGAGGCAGGCTCGAACGGGAAGCTGCGAATGAAGCTGTTTCTCAGCGGCACGCTGGGCAGTGAGAACGACACCGTGATGGCGACCAAACGAGGCCAGATTCAAGGCTTTGCAGGGTCGACCGCCGCCCTGGCGACCCAGGTTCCCGAGTTCCATGTGCTCGAGCTGCCGTACCTGTTCAACACGTTTGAAGAAGCCTACTTCGTGCTGTCGAAGCTGCGGCCTGACTTTGAGAAGTACTGCAGTGCTCGAGGCTTCGTGTTCGGGCTCTGGAGCGAGAATGGCTTTCGGTCATTCGGTGGCAAGTTCAAGGTCACGAGCCCCGAGGACCTTAAGGGCAAGCGGCTGCGCAGCCAGGAGAACCAGAGTCACCAGAAGATGCTCCGCGCCCTTGGAGTGATTCCAGTTCCGCTGTCGAGCGCTGACGCGCTCACCGCGCTGACCAACGGATTCGTCGAGGGCTATGACCAAAGTCTGGTTTTCGTCCTCGCAGCATCGTGGCAGACCGCCTCAACCCATTTTTCACTCACCAACCACATCTACCAGGCCGGAGCGATCGTCTTCAACAAGGAGACCTACGACGCGATGCCTTCAGATGTGAAAGACGCGATAACCGCGGCCGCGGTGGGCCTCGAAGACGACATTCGGCAAAGGCTCCGCGCGATGAACCCAATCTTGTTGAAGGATCTCGAAGCAACCGGCGTGAACGTCAACGTGCTCACCGATGCCGAAAAGGCGCCGTTCGCGCAAATTGGTGCGAAGGCTCGCGCCGACTACATCAAGACGGCCACGAAGGGTGAACAAGAGGTGTACGCGAAGATTTTGAAGGTCTTGGCTGAATACCGAGCTCGCCCCGCGAAGTAAGCGGTCTATTCGCAAGGCCAGGTGCACGGACACCACGTCGGCGCGCGCCGCCACCTCGACCGCCGATCGAAGCGCAGTCACGCCTTTGGCCTGGGCGGACTCCGGCGTGAGCGAGCGGCTCCACGCCACCACCTCCATCTCGAACGCGCGGCCCACGGCGGCGATGCGCTGCCCGATGGAGCCGAGGCCGATGATGCCGAGCCTGCCGCCGGCCAGCGTCACCGGCAGGCCCTGGCCGTCGCGCCACCTGCCTTCGCGGACGAGCCCCAGGTAGGTCTCCAGCCGTTTCGCGGCCGCGAGGATCAGCGTCCACGCGACCTCTGACGTGCTGTACTTGGAGGAGCCCGTCTCCGTGACGCCGATCGGGATGCCGCGCGCCTCGAGCGCCGCGACATCGAGACTCTGGTTGCGCGCACC
>JANOHG010001135.1:0-1769 GCA_031406375.1 Archangiaceae bacterium
AGCTTCTTCACCTCGAGGTCGCGCACGCGATTCGCCGACGCAGTGTCCTTCGCTCGTTCATACAGCTTGCGCGCGATCGAGAGCTTTCCCGCCCGTTCCCATGCGAGGCCGGCCTGATCGAATTGCTTGGCACGCTCATAGAGCTTGGCGACCGATTCGAAGTCAGCGCGCTTGACGTAGAGGCCCATCAGCCTTTCCCACTCGCCTGCCTTCTCGAGCACCGACTGCCACTCGGGCTGCTTCATCACGCCGATCAAGCGATCAACCACTTCCTCGAGCTTGGCGAAGACGGCGTTCGCGAGCGCCGATTTGAGGTCTCCTGCTTCTTCGTACAGTCGTGCGGCCTCTGAAAATTGGCCGTTGCGCTCTTGCACGCGCGCAGCGTCGCGGGTGCGCTTGCCCTTCTCGAGCAACCCCGCCTCTGCCTTCCATTCTCCAGTCTTGTGCAGCGTTTGAATGGTCTTTCTTTCTTCGCTTTTTTCGGTGAACTCACGACCGCTGGCGGCGAAGGCAAGCGCGGCGCGGCGCTCGTCAGCGACTGCGCGCCAAATGCTGCCAACCAGGTACTGCACGTCTTGCCAGGCGACGATCTTCGGATCAACCAGGGGCATCGCGGGCTCGCTGGGAACAGCAACTTCTGCGGGTGCAGGCTCTCCTTCAGGCGACGCGGCTGCCGCGGAAGCGCCTTCGGTAGGGGGCTCTTCAGCTGCTGCCTCGGCGCTGCCCGGTGCCACATCTGCATCGGCCGGGGCGCTGTCGACAGCGGCAGCCTCGACGGCCATGGAATCAGCCGCGGCGTCACTCGCCGCCGCCTCATTGGGCGCGGCAGCCTCGGCGGGCGCGGGCTTCGGTTGACGGCTGACTCGCAGCAGCGAGGTAATCAGCTTGCCTCGGGTACTCAAGTCGAGCTGGTCGATCGACATCATCTTCAAGGGCCTTAGCGACTTGAGAATCTCATCCAACGGCTGCTTCTGATTCGCGAAGTCTGACTTCGTCAGCGCCTTCTCTAGATTTCCAAGCTCGCTGCTGACGCGATAGGCCGCGCTGCCTGCGCCACCTTGCTCGCGATCCTCCCGTCCACGTCCCTTGCCGTCGCGCCCGCCTTTCCCGCCGCGCGCACCGCCGTCGCGCCCTCGGCCACCACCAGGCCCACCAGGCCCGCCAGGTCCACCAGTGCGAGAGCCGCGCCCGCTGCCACCGCCGCGATCAGCGTCCATCGAAAAGCCCATTCCGCGACCAGCACCGCCTGCGCCTGCCCCTGCATTTTTCTGTGCGTTCATTGACGACCCCCTTACCCCAGAAACCGTCCAGGGTAATGGGCCGTGCGTCGAACGCCTGCGACAGCGATTTTGCCTGGTTAGGGCCTGAGTTCGAATTACCCGGCCTTAAGATCGCAGCCGAGGCACGACGCCATGCAGGCGCGCGACCGAGGTCCACTGCTGGGTAAACCGCAGGGAGCGGAACGAAGCTGGCGACGATGCATCGGCTGCGAGAACGGTCGGGTAATCCGATCTCAGGCCCTGAGCGACTAAAACGAGTAGCGGAGCACCGGGGTGACGGTAAATCCAACCGCCTGCGTGAGCACCATGAAGACGAGGTTGGTCTCAAGGCCAATCGAAAAATGACGCAATCGGGTGAAGTACTCGACTCCCGGCCCACCGAAGACGAGCACATCAGGCGCCGGCAGCAGCGCCTTCGGTTGGTAAAGCACATACCCCGCGCCAAACCGCAGATAGAACCAGGTGCGCATGACGTCCTGGCTGTCGTTG
>JANOHG010001189.1:0-1645 GCA_031406375.1 Archangiaceae bacterium
TTGGTGATTGAGCAGTACCACTTCAGCGACGAGGCGCTCGCCCGACTGCCTGTCTTCAAGCTCGACTCGCGCGCAGGCTTTCGCGCTTTTCTCGAGCACCACGCGCAGCAAGGCCCCAAAGATTTCGAGCTCGAGAGTTGAGTTGCTCTAAGGTTCTTTTGAGGCTCACCGAAGGGGAATTGCGATGTGGATGAAGTGGAAATTGATGGTCACCACGCTGCCGCTGGTGTTCGCGGCGCTCGGCCTCAAGTTGGTCCTCGAGTACGTGCTGAAGTTCGAAGGGGTGATCGAGTTTTCGGACGTCGGCCTCGTTCTCACCGGAGGCGTCTTCCTGATCGGCTTCATGCTCGCGGGGACGATGGCCGACTACAAAGAGAGCGAGAAGCTGCCCGGTGAGTTGGCGGGCAACCTCGAAGCGATCGAAGACCTGCTCGATCAAGTCTCTGTCACCAAGCCGCAACTGTCTGCTTCGACAATGAAAGCCTCGGTGTACAAGACGACCGAGTCGATTCGCGACTGGCTGCTGCGCAAGGTGACCTATGCCCAGATGTGCACCGAGCTCACCCACCTCGCCACGGTGATTCAGCGCCTCGAGCACGAGGGCCTTGCGTTTCAGGCCAGCTATGGGCTCGGAGAGCTAAAGAAGCTGCGCAACACCTGCACCCGCATTCAGGTCATCTCGCGAACAGGATTCTTGCCTGCCGGCTATGCGCTTCTAGAGACTCTCGCTGGTCTGGTGCTCGCTTTGCTGATGCTCGCGAAGTTCAAGACTTTCCTGGCAGAGATCATTCTCGTACCGTTCGTGACGTTGATTTTCATCTACATGATTCGACTCATTCGAGACATCGACGATCCCTTCGAATATTCGGACAAAGGGCGAAAGAGCTCTGCCGAGGTCGATCTGTTTCCGTTCGAGGACTTTCGCGAGCGGCTGAAGCTGCGAATGGCCGAGGTCGAAGCGCGACCACCCACGCAGAAAGCGTGATCAGAACGCGTTTAAAACAGTCGACAGGTGCACCAGCGCCTTGTCGGCTGAAAATCGAGTAGGAGACGCAGATGCGATTTAGGGGCACAGACTCGTATCTCACTTCCGAAGGGCTTCGATCCGCGGTCGACTGCGCGCTCGCGCTTCAGCGCCCCCTGCTGGTGAAAGGAGAGCCAGGCACTGGAAAGACGTTGCTTGCCGAAGCGGTGTCAAAGGCGCTCGAGCTTAGAATGCTGACCTGGCACGTGAAGAGCACCAGCCGTGCGCAAGACGGGCTGTATGTGTACGACGCGGTTCAACGGCTTCACGACTCGCGCTTCAATGATCACGACGTGCGCGACATCAAGAAGTACCTCAAGCTCGGGCCGCTGGGAGAAGCCTTTGCCGCCAAAGAGCGCCGGGTGTTGCTGATCGACGAAATCGACAAAGCAGACCTCGAGTTCCCCAACGATCTGCTGCACGAGCTCGATCGGATGACCTTCCGGATCATCGAGACCGATGAAGAAATTGTCGCCGCCCAACGGCCGGTGGTGATCATCACCAGCAACAACGAGAAGGAGCTGCCCGACGCGTTCCTGCGACGCTGCGTGTTTCATTTCATCGACTTTCCGGAGAAGGACTTCATGCGCCGGATCGTCGGCGTTCATCACCCGGGGCTAG
>JANOHG010001232.1:0-4393 GCA_031406375.1 Archangiaceae bacterium
ATTTGATGTATGGATTTGAAATCATAGTTGTTACATATCCAGTAACATATTCGCTTGGTGTAACATGATCGAATCACCTAACCCCGATGAGGGACTTGTACCTCCGACTCCTCCGCCTACTGGCATTCCACCCGCCCCCTCGCCGCGTGGGCCACAGACGATGGTTGCAGCGCACCTGCGCCGACTGACGAACTTCGAGTACGACAATTCGGTCAAAGACCTGCTCGACCTCGACGCTCGTGCCGCTGCTGACTTCGTGGTCGACTCGCGCAGCGTGTATTTCACGCGCAACAACGCCCAGCGCGTCGATGAAGCCCGCGGAGATCAGCTTCAGGAAAAGGCGGGTGCCCTGGCCGGTCTTGCGGTGCAGCAGAAGTTGGCTCGTATTCTTCCGTGCGCGGCCGCAACCGGCGCACCGTGCGCTCGCCAATTCATCGAGAACTTCGCGACTCGGGCGTTTCGCCGGCCTGCGACGCTGGAAGAGCGCGATGGGCTCTACGTGGTCTTCGTGGCGGCCCAAAGCAGAGGCACGTTCAACGATGGCATCGACGCAGTCATCCAGGCGGTGCTGCAATCGAGCACGTTCCTTTACCTGTCTGAGCTGGGCACCGGTGACGGGCCGACGCGAACGCTCAATGCCTACGAGACTGCCTCGAAGCTTTCTTTTCTGGTGTGGGGCGCTCCGCCCGATCAGTTGCTGCTCGACGCCGCGCTTTCCGACCTGCTCAAGACGGGTGAAGCGCGAGCGGCTCAGGTGCGCCGGTTGCTCGCAAGTGACCGTGCCAAACCACAACTGCGCAAGTTGGTGCGCGAGTGGTTGGGCACCGATGAGCTGCAGCGGATTTCTCCTGAGGCAACAGGCGTCAACTTCGCTGCAATGCGTCCGCAGTTCGACAAAGAGGCCGACGCCTTCATCGACGAAGTGCTCTTCAAGGAAGATGGGCGCCTGAGCACCCTGCTGGGCGCCGACTTCACGTTCGCCAATGCCAGCCTGGCCAACCACTACAGCCTGCCCCCCCTCTCGGGCACTGCGCTGAACCGGGTCGCACTCTCGTCGACCCTTCGTCGCGGAGCGATGACCCAGGGCGCGTTCCTGGCCGCGCACGCGAGCAAGGACAACAGTTCACCCGTGAAGCGCGGAGTGACGGTGCTGCGCCGCCTGCTGTGCAAGAACCTCTCGTTTCCCGTCGGGGAACTCGCCAAGCAAGCGATGATGGTGCCCGAAGCTTCGACCGCTCAGACCACGCGTGAACGGTTCGCATCGCACTCGAAGAGCGCCGTCTGCGCGAGCTGCCACAAAGTGCTCGACCCCCTGGGCTTCGGCTTCGAAAATTTCGACCAAACCGGCCAGTTCCGGACGACGGAAAACAATCGCCCAATCGACGCCTCAGGAACCTTGTCCGGGACCGACGTCGACGGGGCGTTTGCAAACAGCACCGAGCTGATTGGGCGCCTTAAAGAAAGCGCGATGGTGACCGATTGCTTCGCTCGCAACGTGTTTCGATTTGCCTCGGGCTCAGCGTCGCCGACGGACGAAGAGTCATTCATGGCGCTCTCGTCGGGGCTCGCGATGGAGCCTCGCAGCAAGTTGACAGAGCTGCTGGCTGCGTACGCTGCGAGCCCTCTTTTCGTCACCCGGAGCTTTGAACCATGACCTTCGAATCCCGCGCCGCACTCAGCAGTCGACGCTCGTTTCTCAAGGCAGTCGGCAGCGTCGCCACTGCGCTGCCTTTCTACAAGATGCTCGAGAACAACGTCGCCCTCGCGCAAACCGGCCAACTGCCGCTCAAGTTCCTTGGGCTCGGTTTTTACCACACCACCGCACCGAAGCTTTATTCGCGCCAAGCGGGAGAAACCTCGACCCAGTTTAGCCTCACCTACCCAGACTCTCCTTTCAAACCCTTCGATGACGCCGCCACCTATGGCGAGAGCTTCAAGAGCCGGTTGAGCATCTTCGAAGGCTTTGATTTGGGAGTCGGCGAGTACAACGCCCAAGGCGCGGCGGCGCACGTGCCGCTTCATGGCGCGATGGGGCTTCTGCTCACCGGCAGCTCTCCTGTGGACGCCAACAATCTGCAGAAGCTGCAGAACGAGTCGCTCGATCAATACCTGGCCAACCGGTACGGGTCTGACACCCGATTCCGCTCGGTTCAAATGCGGGGCTACGACCAACTGGGCTACCCTCTGGACTCGGCCTGGGTGCTGTCGTTCGGCGTCGGTGGCGTGCCATTGAATCCGCTCGACGCACCGCTCGAGATTTGGAACAAGTATTTTAGAGATTCGATTGTGCCGAGCGACGCGGCGGCGAAAGCCGAAGCCGAACGGAAGCGGGCAATCGGGGCCAGCGTGCTCGACTTCGTGGTCAAAGACATCAGCCGGCTCAACGTACGGCTCGCCTCGGCCGAAAGACAAAAGCTGGATCAGCACCTGTCGGTGATTCGCGGCCTCGAGAAGCGGCTCGTTGCGCCGCCCGCGAGTGCGCCAATCTGCTCGCCGCCTGGTCAGCCACTGAAAGCCTTTGGACAAGATTGGTACAAGTTCACCGATGGCCACGTCGAGCTTGCCACCGAGCTGCAGATGGAAATGCTGGCCGAGTTGATCGCCTGCGGCCTGACGCGCTTCGCCACCTACCTGATGCCCCAGCAAATTGGCGTTGGAGCGCCCGCGGTGCCGATGACCAACCGCTACACCGGTGGGTCGACCTTCGCCGCCGATGGCACCGACAAGTCCGGCTACCCAATCTATGCCAACTTCCACGACGACTGCGCCCACATGCTGTCCGACGGAAACGCTGAACTCGACCTTCACAGCCAACGCATGCTCGCCGCCGTCAATCGCTACTATTTCTCGAAGATCGCACGGCTGATGCGGCGGCTGAGCCAGGCGGGAGTGCTCGACAGCACGGTGATAATGATCGGCAGCGACGGTGGCCACGGCGCAGGCCACAGCACCCAGTGCGACCCGATCATGCTCGCGGGCGGCGCCAATGGAAAACTGGCGCTTGGAAAGAGAATCGTGGCGCCGGGCAGAACCGCGCAGATTCGGCAGTACCCAACCGGCGCAGCGCTCACCTCGCACAACCCGATTCTGGTGGCGGTCGCCAACTTGTTTGGTGCCAACATCGACCGCTACGGAACTTGTAGCCAAACCCAATTCACCCACGGCGTGTCGTCGCTTCTCGGGTAACCCTTCGAGCACGTGGGTGGCAAGCTCAAGCAGCGGTTTTTGATTCCGAAGTGACGAAGTGACGCTTGTGCAGAAGGATGAGCAGAGCCAAGTTCCGCGCCATGAAACGGCTCTTTCTCACTGCCTGCGCGCTGTCGTCGTTGCTCTCTACCGTGTCTTGGGGGGCCGACCTGGTTCCCGTCGCCGTGATGGCTCCTGTCGCCGACAAGAAGACGCCTGACGGTGTCACCCGGGCGATGCAGGAAAGAGCGAGCGCGTTGATCCTCAGCACCGGAAAGTTCTCGGTCGCCAATGCGCGTCAGGTCGCGAGCATGGCGGCTCGGCATCGGGTGAAGCTCGAGCTGCTCGCCGACCACAACGTCGCCCGCGAAGCGGCGCAGCGGTTGGGGGTGAAGTACTTCGTCTATTCGAAGCTGACTGCCACCAAGGAAGGTTGGGCGTTGGAGATCAACACTGCGGCGGTCGGTGAGCCAGGCAGCGAAACGACGAGCCTGCTGTTGCCCAAAGGGGAAGCGGCGGCGGTGTGGTTGGGTGGATCGAGCCTGGCTGCAGCGGCGGCGAAGCTCTTGAAAGCCGAGCCACCCAAAGCGCCCAGCACCGAAGCCAGCGACGCGGCGGTGAAAGACTGGGCCGCCTGCGAAGCGTCGCTCGGCAACCAGCCAATCGGCGTCGAGAACCCGACAGTGCTCGCGGTGGCCGAGCTGACGAAGGCGGTGGCCCTATGTAGCTCGGCGGTGAAGGCAGCCCCTAGGCTCGCAGAAGCGTGGGCGGCGCTCGCGCTCGCCGCTGCAATCTCTGGGGCCGACGAACGCGCGGTGTTCGCGCTCACGCAGACCGAGGCGACCCGCGGCACGCCCGGTTTGCATCTACCCAACGCGACGCTCGCCCGCTTCTGGCTCGTCACCCGGTTCCAATCGACCGAGGCGGGGGAAACAGTGCTGAAGGAGGCGATCGCCAAAGAGCCTGGTTTTCTGCTCGCGCGGGCTTACCTGGCTGAATTGCTGAACACCGAAGGGAAGCACGTCGAAGCGGCGAAGGCCTGGCAAGAGTACGCAGCGGGCGCTCCCAACAATCCATTCATCATCTCTCGGCTTGCGTACACCTTGTCGCGGCTCGGCAAGTCCGCCGACGCAGCGGTCTATGCCGAGAAGGCGCTCGCGTACGACCCCGAAAGCATCGAGCTCAACCTCGAACTCGCGAGCCGGTA
>JANOHG010001270.1:0-1363 GCA_031406375.1 Archangiaceae bacterium
CCAGCCGCGCGCAGCAGAAGATCCGCAGCTTCATCAAGCTGCAGCAGCGAGAAAAGAGCCTGCAGCTCGGCCGCGAACTGGCCGAGAAAGAGTTCAAGCGCTTTGGGATCAACCTCAACAAGACGATCAAAGCAGGAGACCTGAAGAAGCACGCAGAGGCGTTGGGTTTTCGAACCGAAGACGACCTGATGGTGGCAATCGGTTACGGCAAGGTGCAGCCCAGCCAGGTCATCGAGAAGCTGGTGCCGCCCGAGAAAGTCGCCGAAACGCGTGAAGCCGCGGCGAAAGACGCTGTGCGGGTCGCCAATGGCGAAGGAGCAGGGCTGTTCTCGGCGATGCAGCGGCTGCCGTCGGTCAGTGAGCTCGCGCGGAAGTTGGTGGGCAAACCGTCGAAGACGGGAGTCACCATCGGAGGCGTCGACGATGTGCTCGTGCGGTTCGCAAGGTGTTGCAACCCGGTGCCTGGAGATCCGATCGCGGGCTTCATCACGCGCGGCCGCGGTGTCACGGTGCACACCGCGGGCTGCGAGAAGGCGTTGGCCACTGACCCCGAGCGACGGGTGGATGTGGCGTGGGATGTGCGGGCAGACTTCAAGCGCTCGGTGACGCTGCGTGTGCTCACCGCGGATCGCCCTGGGCTGCTCGCCGACATCACCAACACGTTTTCGAAAAAGGGCGTGAACATTTCGCAGGCGAATTGCCGGGCGACTGGCGACGACCGCGCGGTAAACACGTTCGAAGTGACAATCAGCGATCTGAAGCAACTGACCGAGCTGATGCGAAGCATCGAGAAGCTGAACGGCGTTCATTCCGTCGAACGGATTTAGCCAAGCGCCGTTAAGCAGGGTTACTGAAAGGAAGACACCGCCTTCGAGTCGTACAAGCTCGGCGGCGAGAAGCCGGGCACGTACCGCGAAGTCGTCTTCTTCGCGCCCGGCACTCCGACCGACGAGCTCACATCCTCACACTTCGGCAAGGGCGCGTTCGCCCACGCGCGAGTGTCTGAGCACGCGAGCCACGACGGAGACCAGCGAGAACCTTGCCGTTCGGTTCGAAGAGCGAGGCGGGGGTAAGTGGT
The DNA here is from genome assembly GCA_031406375.1 of Archangiaceae bacterium. Lineage (GTDB taxonomy): Bacteria > Myxococcota > Myxococcia > Myxococcales > Myxococcaceae > JAGSPQ01. The sequence continues at coordinate 1,079 of JANOHG010001270.1, forward strand.
TGAGCCCGCCGATTCGAGGCGGTGCCAATCACCCTTGAGAAACGCTCGAGCCGCTGCCTATTTGCTGCGAGTGTGACGTGCACCGATCGGGCTCTGTCGCCCTACGCGCAACAGCACCACGAACGCGAACAACATCATCGTTGCGGAAACCAGACCATTTCCGGATGAGCAGCCACAGCCAGCCCCAGTCGCGGAACCTCCGCCGACTCCCGTGGCTCCGCCTGCGCCACCGCTTCCGCCACCGGTACCTCCCGCCGTTCCGCCCCCAGCACCTCCCGCCGTTCC
>JANOHG010001324.1:0-13802 GCA_031406375.1 Archangiaceae bacterium
GACATGTTCGAGATGGGCGTGAAGGTGCAGGTCCTCACCCGTGGCACGTTGTTCGCCGTGCGCGCAGGGCGCCTCTACGAGCTCTATCGAACGCTCGAGAGTCTCGCCGCGATGCCACCTGCGGTGCGCGCCGAGCTGGAACAAAAATACTACCGCTGCACGCTCGAGCAAGCGTGGGAAGGGTGCCGGGCGTACTTCGCCAATCGCGATCCCTTTCAGCTCGAGCGAGCCGCGCGTGAACCCAAGCACCAGCTCGCGTTGCTGTTCCGTTCGTACCTGGGGCAGGCCTCGCACTGGGCGAACGACGGCGTCGCCGATCGCACGATCGACTTTCAGGTGTGGTGTGGCCCCGCGATGGGGGCCTTCAACGAGTGGGCGCGCGGCAGCTTCCTCGAGTCGTGGGAAGCGCGGAACGCGGTGGTGATCGCTCGCAATCTGATGGCGGGCGCAGCAGTGCTAACCCGGGTCACGGCGCTGCGAAATCAGGGCGTTCAGGTGCCTGCTGAAATCGAGCAGTTTTCCCCGCGCGACGAGTCCGCGCTGGATGCGCTGATGACAAAAGTGGCCTCTTTCCCAGTGGCAGCGCCTCGTTCTACCCAGATCGTTCCAACGCGCGCGCTCGAGCCGATCGCAATCGTCGGAATGGGAGGCCTCTTTCCAAAGGCAGAGAACCTCGCGGCGTTCTGGCGGCTGCTGCGCACAGCGCAGGACGCGGTCACCGATGTGCCTTTGACCCACTGGTCGGTCGACGAGTACTACGACCCCGATCCACGCGCGCCCGACAAGACCTACGCGAATCGCGGAGCGTTCCTCAGCGCGCACGCCTTCGACCCCACCGAGTTTGGAATTCCGCCGTCGATTCTCGAAGCGACCGACACTTCCCAATTGCTTGGGCTCGTCGCGGCGCGCATGGCGATGGAAGACGCGGGCTACGGCGAAGGTGTGTCGTGGGATCGCAGCCGCGCCAGCGTGTTGCTGGGCGTCACTGGTACGCAGGAGCTCGTCATTTCGCTGGGTGCGCGGCTGGGTCACCCGAAGTGGCGCAAGGCGTTGCAGGACTCGGGGGTTGATCCTCAAACGGCGGATCAGGTCGTCGAACGGATTGGCCAGTCGTACGTCGGCTGGCAGGAAAACTCGTTTCCTGGCCTGCTCGGCAACGTGGTCGCAGGGCGGATTGCCAACCGGCTCGACTTCGGTGGCACCAACTGCGTGATTGATGCGGCCTGCGCGAGCTCACTTGCGGCGGTGCATCTGGCGGTACTCGAGCTGCGTTCGAATCGCAGCGATCTGGTGCTCACTGGCGGGGTCGACAGCCTCAACGACATCTTCATGCACATGTGCTTCAGCAAGACGCCCGCGCTGTCGGCATCGGGTGACGCGCGCCCGTTCTCGGATCGCGCGGATGGCACGTTGCTCGGTGAAGCGATCGGAATGTTGGTGCTCAGACGATTGTCCGACGCCGAGCGCGATGGCGATCGAATCTACGCGACGATTCGCGGAGTCGGCGCCTCGAGTGATGGGCGCGCGAAGAGCATTTATGCACCGCTGTCGTCGGGGCAAGCGCGCGCGCTGCGTTCGGCGTACAGCGAAGCGGGCGTCAGGCCGCGCGACATTGATTTACTCGAAGGTCACGGCACCGGCACCAAGGCGGGTGACCTCGCGGAGTTCGAAGCGTTGAACCTCGTCTTCCGCGAAGACTCGGCGGATCCCGCCTGGTGTGCGCTCGGCTCGGTGAAATCGCAGATCGGCCACACCAAAGCGGCGGCAGGAGCCGCAGGGATGACGAAGGTCGCTTTGGCGCTTCACCACAAGGTATTGCTGCCAACGCTGAAGATCGACGCGCCAAACCCAGCACTGAAGATCGACAGCAGCCCCTTTTCACTGTCGACCCAGGCCCGACCCTGGCTCTGCCGACCTGGTCCGAACCAGCCTCGGCGCGCGGCGGTCAGCTCGTTTGGTTTTGGCGGCAGCAACTTTCACGTCGTGATGCAGGAACACCATCACCAGCGCGCCGACCCCGCGTGGGACGGGTCGGTTCAGCTGGTCGCGCTTTCGGCGGCAGCCGTGCCTGCGTTGATTGCGCGCGCCGAAGAAGCCGTTCGGGTGTCGCCCGAGAAGCTCGAGGCATTCGCGGCGGCCTCGCGCCTGAGCTTCCGCGCGTCGGATCCGCATCGGCTCGTCGCGGTGTTCTTGCCGACGGTTGGGCCGCAAGGCGCTTCGATGTGCCCAGAGTTGGGTCGCGCCATCGAACGGCTACAGCGAGAGCCGGGCGTCGCATTCAGCCTGCCCGACGGGGTGCACTATGGCGTCGGCCCGGCCGAGGGGAAGCTGGCGTTCCTGTTTCCGGGTCAGGGTTGCCAGCACGTCAACATGGCGCGCGAGCTGGCGTGCCTGTTCCCCGAGCTGCTCGAGGCCGTCGAAGCAGTGCCAGAAGTCGCGGCGGCCATCTTCCCAGCTGCGAGCTTCGATGCCGAACTGAGCGCGCGCCGAGAACAAGCGATTACCCGCACCGACGTGGCTCAGCCTGCGATTGGAGCGATCAGCCGCGGTCTGCTCAACGTGCTGTCACGGTTCGGCGTAAAGCCCGAGCTTGTCGCCGGCCACAGCTACGGCGAGCTCGTGGCGTTGCACGCTGCGGGGGTGCTCGACGCGGGGCAGCTGCAGCAGGTGTCGGCGCTGCGCGGCGCTTTGATGGCAGGCAACGGTGAAGACCGCGGGACGATGCTCGCGGTGCTGGCGCCGCTGGCGCAGATTGAACAGGTGATCAGCGAAGAGGAGATCGACGTCGTGCTCGCCAATCGCAACGGGCCCGCGCAAGGCGTGCTCTCGGGCTCTCGCGTCGAGACAACGCGCGCCGAAGCGGCGTGTGCTGCCCGAGGGCTTCGCACCGCGCGGCTCTCGGTTGGCGCGGCGTTTCACAGCCCGCTGGTTGCCCACTGCGCGAAAGCGTTTCGTCAGGGGCTCGAGCAAATTGCTTTCAAGCCACCTGCGATACCGGTGATCGCCGACGCCACTGCTGCGCCCTACCCCGCCGACCCCGCCGCGGCGCGGGATCTGCTCGGCCAGCAGCTTAAGCTTCCAGTGAAGTTCGACTCGGTCGTCGAACGGCTCTACGCCGACGGAGCCCGGACCTTCGTCGAAGTGGGCCCGCGGTCTGCGCTCACCGGCATGGTGCATGCGATTCTCGAGGCGCGACCGCACGTCGCAGTCGCCATCGACGCGCAAAGCAAGCGCGGAGGCCTGTTCGATTTGGGGCAGGTACTCGCTCGACTCGCCGCCGCAGGTCATGCGGTGAAGCTCGAGCAATGGCAGCGCGCGCCACTTCCACCGCGCACGAAAACCCTGGTCGAGCGCAAGCCGAAGATGGTGGTGCCTCTCACCGGGGCGAACTACCGCGCGGCTGCCACCGTGCCCCTGGTTCCGCAACTCACGCTTCCCGTTGCCTCTTCTGCGCGCGGGCTCGCTGCAGGACCGCACGCCAGCGCGAGCCCTGCGGTCGTGTCAGCGCAACCGCTTCCATCCGGGCTGCTCGAGTTGCTCCGCGCGAATCAGGATGCTGTTCGCGCGCTTGCGGCACAGCAGGAACAAACGGCTCGCATTCATCAGACGTTCCTTGAAGGACAGCTGAGCGCGCAACAGAGCTTTCAGGCGCTGTTGGCGGGGCAGCAGCAGCTCTCGTCTGGGTTTGGAATTGTTCCGCCCACTTCGCTCGCCGTCACTGCGGTGCCCAAAGCCTCTGCCCCGCGCATTCAAAGCGCACCGGTTCTTGCGCATATCGCGCCTGCCGCCGACCCCGTTGTCCCGACGGTCGACGTCGTCGGCACGCTGCTGGCGGTCGTGGCCGAAACGACTGGGTACCCGAAAGAGACGCTCGACCTCTCGATGGACATGGAGGCCGACCTGGGAATCGATTCGATCAAGCGGGTCGAAATCCTCTCGATGCTCTCGAAGCGGATCCCCGGCGCTCCTTCGGTGAATCCCGAGAAGTTGGGTTCGCTGAAGACGCTTCAGCAGGTAGCAGACTTCGTCACCACCGCTGCGCCCTCGCTGCCGGCGGCAGTCGTCACCGCCAAGGCGCCCACCGTCGACGCCAAGGCGGCGCTGCTGGGCGTCGTCTGCGAACTCACCGGCTACCCGAAAGAGACGCTCGCGCTCGAAATGGACCTCGAAGCCGACCTGGGCATCGACTCGATCAAGCGGGTCGAGATCCTTTCGATGCTCTCGAAGCGAATCCCAGGTGCGCCATCGGTAAATCCCGAGAAGCTCGGCACGCTCAAAACCCTTCAGCAAGTGCTCGACTTCATCGGCGCGTCTGCGCCAAAGGGGGTGAGCACCGCTTCCCTGGTTCTCGCCGCGCCCATCACCGCGCCCATCAAGGTTGCCGAGGCGAAGTTGCACCGACGGGTGGTGGTTCCGGTTCGACTGGCGGCTGCGCAGGTCGCTGCGATGCGTTTCCCCAAGGGGGAGATCCTGGTCACTTCCGACGGTGCAGGGTTGGCGGCTGAGTTGGTGAAGCAATGGGCCAGTCACGGGCTGAAGGCGCGGGTGATTCGCGACGCCTCTGAGGCAACCGCAGCCGTTGGAGCCTTGATTATCCTCGCGTCAGAAACAGCCGAATCGACCGCTGAAGGCGAGCAGGCGTTGAAGCAGGCCTTGAAGCTCGCGCGCAACATCGCGCCCCGCTTGCGAGAGTCGGGGGTTCGAAGCAACGCGATGTTCGTGACGGTCTCGCGGCGCGACGGCGCCTTTGGTCACAGCGATGGGCTGTGGGCAGGAAATCCTTTCCAAGGGGGGCTGGCGGGCCTTGCGAAGACGGCGGCCGACGAATGGCCAGAAGTGAGCTGTCGCGCGCTCGACGTCGCGGCGGTGCTGACCCTCGCCGAGGCTGCCGCTGCCATCGTGAACGAGCTGAGCTGCGAAGGTCCACTAGAAGTCGGCCTCGGGCCGGCAGGGCGAATCACGCTCGCATTGCGCGAGGCGGCGGCACCCGTGGTGAACAACCGCATCGCCGCAGGAGACCTGGTGGTCGTCACCGGTGGCGCCCGTGGTGTCACTGCCGAATGCGCGCGTGCTTTGGCGCAGCAGCGGGGCGTCTGCCTGTTGCTGTTGGGTCGATCTGCGGTTCCGGAGCCCGAGCCGAAGTGGATGGCGCTCGCCACCGATGAAGCCGCGTTGAAGCGGGCGCTGCTCGAGCATTCGACGGGCGATCGGCCGAGCCCAAAGATGCTCGGTGAAGCGTGTCGGGCAGTCCTGGCCGGCCGTGAGGTTCGCAGCCGCCTTGCCGCGCTCGAAGCCGACGGTGTGAAGGCCCGCTATTGCTCGGTGGACGTGCGCGACGAGGCAGCGCTTGCGCGCGTGCTCGACGATGCGCGCGCAGAATTTGGTCCAGTGCGAGGGCTGATTCATGGCGCCGGAGTGCTTCGGGACAAGCGCATCGAAGACAAGCGCGACGACGACTTCGACCAGGTGTTGGACACCAAGCTCGCAGGGCTTCGCGGGCTGTTGAATGCAACCGCCAAGGATGACCTTCGCTTCGTGGCGCTGATGGCTTCGGTCAGCGGTCGGTATGGGCGACGCGGGCAATCGGACTATGCGGTGGCGAATCAAGCGTTGGTGTCGATCGCGCAGGCGGAAGCGGCGAAGCGGCCAAGCTGCCGCGTCGTCGCGCTGGATTGGGGCCCGTGGGACGGCGGGATGGTGACCCCCTCGCTGCGGGCGGAGTTCGAGCGAGAAGGGGTCGCGCTGATTCCTCTCGCCGATGGCGCGCGCGCACTGTGCGACGAAGTGCAAACGGCGCCCGGTGGGCCGACGGAAGTCGTGCTCGCTGCAGGCATGACTGAAGAATCGAGCACCGCTCCCGAGTTGGCGGCGACGCATCGACTCGACGCTGCGACCTACGCGGTGTTGGCGGATCACCAACTGGCGGGAAAGTCGGTGCTGCCGTTGGCGATGACGCTCGAGTGGTTCGCGCAAGCCGCCGCCCACGTTGCCGAGGGTCGCGTCGTTCAAGCGATCGAAGACGTTCGGGTGCTCAAGGGCGTCATCGCGCCTGAAGACGTGGCCATCTGGGTTGGAAACTCGCAGGCGACCGCAACGGGAACGCGGCTCGTGGTCGAGCTGCGCAACGCGCGAGATCAGGTGCACGTGCGCGCCCACGTTCGACTCGGAACAGCCATCACTGCCCCTGTTGCGATTGGAGCGCCTGGCTTGCTGCGGCCGTACCCCCACAGCCTGAAGGCCATCTACAGCGAGCAGCTGTTCCATGGAGCACAACTCGAGGTCATCGAGGGAATCGACGGCCTCTCTGCGGATGGAATGACGTTGACGCTGCGAACCCACCCCACCTCAGAGCGTTTGTTGCCGGCGCCCACCGTTCGCTGGGCCACCGACCCGCTGGTGGTCGACGGAGTGTTTCAAGCGCTCATTCTCTGGTGCCGCGAGCAGCGGGGTGCGCCGTCACTGCCGTCGCGCGTCCGCGCCTGGCGACAGTACAAGCCATTCCCCGCGGTTTCGGTGCGAGCGACGGTGCGCGTGCGTGAAGTCGAAGGATCGGCGATCACCTCGGATGTGGACCTGCTCGACGAGGCCGGAGAAGTGGTTGCCCAGCTCGAGGGTTACGTCTGCACCGTCAGCCCAAGTCTGGATCGCGCGTTTCGTCCCGAAGTGGTCATCGGAAAGACCGTCGCTCGAACGGGATGAGCACACGGGGCAGTGGCCGGTCGATCGCAATCGTTGGCGTCGCCGGACGGTTTCCCGGCGCTGCCGACGTTCGCGCACTTTGGGCGAACGTGCTCGCCAGCAACTCGGCGGTTCGCGAGGTCGTCCCTGGGCGGTGGCCGGCGGCGGTCGCCGACATGGTGGATCCCCGCGGCTCGGTTGACCACGCCCGCTCGTCGCGCGGGTGCGCGTTGGACCCTTTCACGCTCGACACCACCCGGCTCGCGTTGCCGTCAGCGTTGATTGGGCGATTGAGCCCGCTGGTGAAGCTCACCTTGCAGGTGGGCTCTGACGCGTTTCGAAGCGCGCAGTTGAAGAACGTCTCGCTGTCGCGGGTTGGAGTCGTGCTTGCGAACATCGCGCTTCCGACCGATGGCGCCTCGCGACTGGCCGAAGACGTATTCGCAGGCGCGCTCGACACGAAGGTGCTTGGCCGTTCTGCACTCGCACGCGCGAAGAACGACCCGCTCGAACGGTACCCCAGTGCGCTGCCGGCAGGTCTGCTCGCGAGGGCGCTGGGGTTGGGCGGCGGCAGCTTCACGCTCGACGCAGCCTGCGCGTCGTCCCTGTACGCGCTGCATCTGGCCTGCGCGGAGCTCGAGGCGGGAAGGCTGGATGCGGTCCTCGCTGGCGGGGTTTCACTGCCGCAAGCGCTCTACACTCAGGTCGGCTTCACTCAATTGCAGGCGTTGTCAGCCAGTGGGCGCTGCGCTCCATTCGACACGCGCGCCGATGGGCTCGTGGTGGGCGAAGGCGCGGGCATGGTGGTGCTGCGACGCCTCGATGATGCGCAAGCCGACGGTGAGCAGATTCGGGCAGTGATTCGCGGAATCGGGTTGTCGAACGACGTCGGTGGCAGCCTGCTGTCGCCCGAGACCGAAGGCCAGCTGCGGGCAATGCGCGCGGCGTACGCCGAAGCCGGGTGGGATCCAGACGACGTTGATCTGATCGAGTGTCACGGCACTGGCACCCCACGCGGCGATGCGGTCGAGTTGAAGAGCCTTACTGCGCTGTGGGAAGGGCGCGCTGCGCGCGGCTGCGTGCTCGGGTCGGTGAAGAGCAACGTGGGCCACCTGCTCACTGCTGCGGGCGCCGTGGGTCTGAGCAAAGTGATTTCGGCGCTCGAGGCGCGCACGCTTCCGCCGTCGGCGAACTTCTCTGCTGCGACCGCGGCAGAAGGGCTGCAGGCGAGCGGGTTTCGCGTGCTCGAAAAGCCCGAGCCGTGGCCCGAGCGTTCCTTCGGGCGGCCGCGACGTGCCGCGGTTTCCGGCTTTGGCTTCGGAGGAATCAACGCCCACCTGCTGCTCGAGGAAGCGCCCACGAGCACGTCGGGTGTTCAAAGCACAAGCACGCACACCCGCAGACTCGACCCCGTGGTGCCGCCAGCGGTTGCAATCATCGGAATGGCAGCGCACTTCGGACGACTCGACTCGCTGACCGCGTTTCAGCACGCCATCTTCCGTGGCGAGCCGGTGCTCGATGCGCGACCCGACGATCGCTGGCTTGGCATCGACGGGCCCGCGATGCCGGGCGCCTGGCTGAGCGCGATCGCGCTGCCTGCCGGACGATTCCACATTCCTCCGCGTGAGCTCGCCTGCCTGCTTCCGCAACAGTTGCTGATGTTGAAGGTCGCCGCCGAAGCGTTCGACGACGGTGGCGGGCTGGGCGATGGGCCTCACCTTCGGGTGGGCGCGGTGGTGGGCCTAGGGCTGGACCTTCAGACCACCTCGTTCCATTTGCGCTGGCTCGTTCGCGAACGGGTGCGCATCTACGCGCGCGAGCTGGGGCTCAGCCTCACTGAAGAACAATCGGCCCGGTGGGAAGCAGGGCTCGCCGACGCGCTGTCGCCGGCTCTCGATTCGACGCGCACCCTGGGAGCGCTGGGCGGAATCGTCGCGAGTCGACTCGCTCGCGAGTTCCAGCTTGGCGGGCCGAGCTTCGTGGTTTCGGCGGAGGAAGGCTCGGGGCTGCGCGCGCTCGAGGTCGCGACAAGGATGCTTCAGCGCGGCGAGGTCGACGTGATGCTCGCTGGAGCAGTGGATCTCGCCGGGGACATTCGGCAGGTCCTCGCCACCCAAGCGTTGCGTCCGTACTCGAAGCTCGGGCGCGCGGTTCCATTCGACCGCAGTGCCGATGGTCCAACGGTGGGAGAAGGCGCCACCGCGGTCATCCTCAAGCGGCTGGACGACGCGATTGCAGATGGAGATCGAATCTATGCAGTGGTGCGCGGCTTTGGAGTCGCGGGCGGCGCGGCGCTGGACTCAGGCGCCTCGCGGGTCGAGGCGTACGCGACAGCGGTCGCGCAGGCTCAGCGAGAAGCTTGCGTCACTGCTGCGCAGATTTCGCTCGTGCAGGCGCATGGCAGTGGAGATCCAACTGAGGACCGCGACGAGGCGAGTGCGCTGTGCCGCAGTTTCGGAAACCACGAGAGCCTGCACTGCGCGCTGGCGTCCACCGCAGCCATCATTGGCCAGTGCGGAGCCGCGGGCAGCCTCGCCTCGGTGGTCGCGAGCGCGTTGTGTTTGTTCGAAGAGCTGTTGCCGCCGATGCCGATGTTCCGCGAAGCGGCCGACGGAATCGAGCTCTCGCCCAGCGGCTTCCATGTTCCGCGCGAGCCGCAGGTGTGGTTGCGAAATCGGGCAGAGGGGCAAAGGCGTGCGGCAGTCAGCGCAATCGGCATCGACGGAACCTGCATGCACGCAGTGCTCGAAGGCCACGCGCGCAGCGAATCGCCGTTGGGGGCACGGCCGATGGGCGAGCGCAGCGCGGCGATTTTCCTCATCCGCGCCGATGAAGGCGCGCTGCGGACTCTCGCCTTGGCGCACGTTGGCACGCTCGAATCTTTGGCCGCGCGTTGGCATCGTCGAACGCACGCCGGCGCGCGCGTTGCCCCTGCTGCTCGCGGGCTCGCTTCAGGGCCGATTGTCGCGGTGACCCGGGCGTTGGTGGCGAGCGATCGAAGTGAGCTTCTTCGTCAGCTCGAACGGCCGCGGGCGGCTTCTGTTCCGCTGGGTGGAGAGCTCGCGTTCGTCTTTCCGGGCTCTGGGAATCACTTCCTCGGCATGGGTCGCACGCTCGGAGCCGCGCTGCCCGGAATCTATCGCCAGCTGGATGCCGAGGTTTTGTACCTGAAGGGTCACCTGATGCCGCAGTGGGTGGGACCCTGGCGTTCACAATGGGCGGAAGGTTGGGAAGCCGATGCAGCGCGAGCTCTCGCCGGCACCCCCGAGCGAATGATTCTCGGGCAAGTCGCGCACGGCGTGGCAGTCAGCGATGCCGCGCGGATGTTCGGTCTGAGTCCTTCGGCCTACCTCGGCTACAGCCTGGGCGAATCGGCGGGGCTCTTCGCTTCGCGCACCTGGAAAGATCGCGATCTGATGTTTCGCCGCACCCTCGCTTCGCCGCTGTTTCGCACCGAGCTGTCGGGCCCCTGCACCCTCGCGCGGGACGCGTGGGGCACCGGCGCGGCTGCCGAATGGAAGGTGGTGGTGGTGAATCGGCCAGCCGAGGAGGTTCGCTTGGCACTGGTTGGAACCGCAGGCTTGCTTATCGTCAATGCGCCGCAGGAATGCGTGGTCGGCGGTGCGAGCGCGGATGTCGAGCGAACGGTTGCCGCGCTCGGATGCGAAGCTCTGACGCTCGAAGGAGTGCCGACCGTTCACCTTCCTCTGGTCAACGCGGTCGCCGCTGCGTATCGCGCGATTCATCAACTGCCAACGAATCCGCCCGCTGGCGTCCGTTTCTACAGCGGCGCGTGGGCAAGGTCGTACGTACCTTGCGAAGAGTCCGCCGCGGACTCGATTCTCGCCAACGCCGTCGGCGGCTTCGATTTCCGCGCGACAATCGAGCAAGCCTACGCCGATGGGGTTCGCGTCTTCCTCGAGTTGGGTCCGCAGGGGTCCTGCTCACGGATGATCGCCCGAATTCTTGGCGCGCGCGCGCACGTCGCGGTGACCGCGTGTCAGCGTGGGGTCGATGGATTTCGAGCTCTGCTCTTGGCTCTCGCGCGCCTCGCAGAAGCAGGCGTGCCGATTGCGCTCGACGAAATCTATGCAGACCGTGGGGGCATCGCGGTCGAGCCGCCGACGCCGCGCGCGACCATCTGGGTTCCAGTCGGTGGCCGAAGGCCTTCAAGCCCGCCAGTGCCGGGCTCGACGAGCGACCGACTTCTTGGCCACGAGGCTGGTCGCGGCGACGAGCAGATTGCTCACCCGAACTTCGGTGGATCCCTTCACAATTCCGCAGCCTCCGACGCGCACGCCCGGTTTCTGAAGCTGGCCCACGGCTCGCTCGCGCTGCAGACGCAAGCTCTGCTCGAGCAGCAGCGATTGATTTCGATGCTGTGCGGCGCCAGTCTGGTCGCGCCTCCTCAGCCGGCTGCGTTCGATCGTTCGGCCTGTCTCGAGTTCGCCGTGGGAAGTCTGTCGAAGATGCTGGGCCCTGATTTCGCCGAGGTCGACACCTTCGCCACCCGGGTTCGGCTGCCCGCCGAGCCGTTGATGTTGTGCGATCGAATCATCAGCGTCGAAGGCACCCGTGGAAGGCTCGGCCCAGGTCGGTGTGTGACCGAGCACGATGTGCAGCCAAGCTCCTGGTATCTCGAGAACGGCCGCGCCCCGGTTTGCATCAGCGTCGAAGCTGGCCAGGCCGACCTGTTCCTCTGTGCGTACCTTGGCATTGATCTGCAGACCCGTGGCGAGCGCGTCTACCGCTTGCTCGACGCGAAGATCGTTTTCCACCGCGACCTCCCGCGCGTCGGCGAGACGATTCGCTACGACATCAAGATCGATCGCTTCATCCGCCAGGGCGACACCTGGCTCTTCTTCTTCCGCTTCGATGGAACGATTGCGGACGCTCCGTTCATCACGATGTCCGACGGGTGCGCCGGCTTCTTCAGCGCCGAACAGCTCGCGACCGGACGCGGAATAGTCGCCCCAGCTGCGGAAACGCCGGCGCGCAGCCTTGAACGGGCCGGCTGCACCCCCTATGCGCCCTTGCTTGCGCTGGACGCGGGCGGCCTGTCTGCCACGCAGCTCGACGCCCTTCGCACCGGAGATCTCGCCGCCGCATTCGGAGCCGCGTTCGAAGGTCGCACCCTGTGCCCAGCGCTGCGCCTTCCGTCGGGGCGAATGCGGTTGGTCGACCGGATTATCGAGCTCGACCCCGCGGGCGGGAGCTTCGGGCTCGGTGTCGTCCACGGCGAAGCCGACGTCGCTCCCGACGCCTGGTACCTCACCTGCCACTTCATCGATGACCACGTGATGCCGGGCACGCTGATGTACGAGTGCTGCCTGCACACGCTGCGCGTGCTGCTGCTTCGCAAGGGGTGGATCGCCGAGGGAGACGCAGAGGTCCGCTGCGAGCCAATTGACGGAATCGCGAGCCAGCTGCGCTGCCGCGGTCAGGTGACCGTCAACAGCCGAACGGTCAGCTATCGCGTCGAGATCAAACAGATGGGGTACGACCCTGAGCCGTACGTACTTGCCACTGCCGCGATGTACGTCGACGGTCGTTACGTCGTCGAGATGGAAGGAATGTCGCTGCGCATCCGCGGCCTCTCGCGCGCCATGGTCGAAGCAACCTGGGCGACGTCGCAACGCCAAGCGCGAGCGCGGCCCGCGCTGTACACCCGGAAACAAATCGTCGCGTTCTGCGAGGGAAATCCTTCGGAAGGGTTCGGTGAAAAGTACCGCCCGTTCGACCACGAGAGGCAAATCGCGCGCCTGCCGCGGCCTCCGTTTCTGTTCATCGATCGGGTGGTGAAGTGCGATGACCTGCCGTGGGTGCTCAAGCCAGGCGGCTGGGTGCAGTGCGAGTTCGATGTCGAGCCCGACGCCTGGTACTTCGCCGCGAGTCGCCAGCGCACGATGCCTTTTGCAGTGCTCGCCGAGGCGGCGCTTCAGCCGTGTGGCTGGCTCGCCGCCTATCTGGGATCTGCGTTGTGCAGCGAAGAAGACCTTCGCTTCCGCAACCTCGACGGAGCGGGCACTGCCTTCGGCGAGGTGCGGCCGGACACCGGAACACTCACCTCACGCACACGGCTCATCAAGGCCTCGCAAGCCGGAGGCATGATTCTTCAAGAGTTCGAGATGGAAATTCTGGCCGGCACCGACCGCGTCTACGCCGGCACGACCGGCTTCGGCTTCTTTCCCGCCGCTGCGCTCGCGCAACAAGTCGGCGTTCGCGGGGCCCGCCTCGAAGAGCTGGGGTCCAGGCGACGCGCATTCGCACTTCCGCGCGAGGCGCCGCTGACGCCTACCACCTGCGCAGGGTTTGCGCCGGCCCGAGGTCTCGCGTTGGGCTCGCATGCATTTTGCGTCATCGATCGCATCGACGCGCTCGAGCTCGACGGCGGTACCCACAACAAAGGCTTCATCGCCGGAGCAAAAACCATCGACCCTACCGAATGGTTCTTCGCGGCGCACTTCTACCAAGACCCGGTGATGCCAGGCTCGCTGGGACTCGAGGCACTGCTGACGCTGTTGAAAGTTTTCGCCCGCGAACGCTTCGGCAAGTGTCTAACCACCCACCGCTTCCAAGCGACTGCGCTCGGGCACGAACAGCAGTGGCAGTACAGGGGCCAGGTGGTGCCGACCAACCGCGAGGTGCAGGTGCAGGCGACGCTGACGCAGGTGACCGACGGCCCCGAGCCGCTGCTGATCGCCGATGGACTGCTCGCGGTCGATGGCCGGGTCATTTACTCGATGAAGAACTTCGCGCTGCGGCTCGTACCCGGAGACAGCTGATGCGGTGGAACCGGGTGTGTGTCGAAGCGATCGCCTACGAGCTGCCCGAAGAGCGCGTCGCCACCGGTACGCTCGAAGCGAAGTTGAAGCCGCTGTACTCAGCGCTCAACCTCGAGGGCGGCCAGGTCGAGGCGCTGACCGGAATCACCGAACGGCGCTTTTGGCCTTTGAGCCCGCGGATGTCGCAGTGCGCGGCGCGCGCCGGAAAGAACGCCCTTGAAGCGTCGGGCGTGCCTGCCATCGACCTCGGCGCGGTTATTTACGCCGGGGTGTGCCGCGACAACCTCGAGCCCGCCACCGCGTGCGCCGTCGCTGAAGCGCTGGGCACGGGTCCGGACA
>JANOHG010001332.1:0-1232 GCA_031406375.1 Archangiaceae bacterium
TTCTGCAACAGCACCGTCTTTCCTGCCTTCGGCGGCGCGACAATCAAACACCGCTGGCCCATTCCAATCGGGTCGAACATGTCGATGATCCGAGTCGTCATCTCGGCCGGATCGTGCTCGAGCTTGAGCCGCTTGGTCGGGTACAGGGGCGTGAGGTTGTCGAAGAGGATCCGTTCTTTGACGTCCGGCGAGTTGGGGTCGACAAAATTGATCTGATCGACCTTCTGCAGCGCGAAGAACCGTTCACCTTCGCGCGGCTGGCGAATCGGGCCGGTGATGGTGTCACCTGGGCGCAGATTGAAGCGCCGCACCTGGGAAGCGCTGACATAAATGTCATCCGGACTCGGCTGGTAGTCCGAGTCGGCGCTGCGCAAAAAGCCGAACCCATCGCTGAGCAGCTCCATCACTCCTTCTGCCCGCACCTCGAACCGCTTCTCGGTCACGTTGCTGAGGATGTTGAAGAGCAGCTCCTGCTTCTTGAGCCCCTGCGAGCCTTCGATGCCGAGGTTGTGGGCCATCTTCGACAGCTCGGTAATCTTCATCCGCTTCAGGTCCGTTAGCGCAAGGACCTGCAGCGGCTCGCCCTCGCGCACCTCGCCGTCTACCGAAGGAGCCTCAGCGGGAACCGGCGCAGGCGCCGACTCGGCTGCTGGCTCATCGTCCTGGGTGCCGACCTGTCGCAGCTCGTCATCGCGCACCGGCCGCGGCATCGCTGTCAGTACTGGCCGTGGTGCAGAGGCAGCAGCCACCACGCGCTCTTCGACCTCCTTCTTCTTCTTCGCCTCTGTAGGCTTTCGAACCCGCTTCTTTGGCTCTTCGTCAGGCACTGGAATTTTCTCTTTGGTAACGCGCTTTGGCATGACGAACCGAGGTGAGTGACTGCCCGTGGATTCGGGCGGGGTGGCTTACTGGGAAGTTAGAGGGAGCCGCGAACCAAGCGACGCCGCAACAACGAAGGGCAAGGTAGGGATTCAGGGACGTCGATGTCAACCGATACTTGGTAAGTCTTGAGCTTGAGGCGTCTATGACCATCGAAACCGCCGCCCGAATCGCGGAGCTCAGGGAAACCATCGCCTACCATAACAACCGCTATTACTCGCTCGACAGCCCACAAATCAGCGACGCGTCGAACGACCAGCTGATGCGCGAGCTGCAGTCGCTGGAGGCCGAACACCCCACTATGTAGACGAAAGAATCCCCAACCCAGCGCGAGGGGGGCGAGGCCAGTGAGA
>JANOHG010001341.1:0-8401 GCA_031406375.1 Archangiaceae bacterium
GTAGCCACCCCGGCGACGGCTGTGACAGTCGCGGTGCCGGACAAAGTGCCGCCTCCAGCGTTGGTACCAATCGCAACCGTGACGCTCGCGGTAGAACTGGAAATGGTGTTGCCCAAAGCATCCTGTACCGTCACCTGAGGCGCGGGAGCGATTGCCTGGGTCGCGACCGAATTCAACGGATGTACTGTGAAGGCGAGTGCCGAGGCGGTTCCAGGATTGATGTTGAACGGGGTGCTGGTCGTGTCCATCACTCCGCTTGAGGAAGCCGCCAGCGTGTAGCCGTTGGCCGACCTGTTGATTGACAGGCCGGTAAACGTCACAACGCCTGCCACGGCCGCGACGGTGAGCGGGCCCGACAGGGGGCCGCTGCCTGGGTTGGAAAGAATCCCGAGCGTGACGTTGGCTGTCGAAAGAGCGACTCGGTTCCCCAACGAGTCTTCAATCGCCACCTGTGGCGCTGGATTCAGGCTGGCTCCCGCAGTCGCCGTTTGCGGTTGGGTGATGAAGGTCAGCCGCGCCGCCGCGCCTGGGGTGATGGTGAACGCGCTGCTGGTCGCTGACGTCAGCGAGCCTGAAGTCGCACTCAGTGTGTAGTTGCCCGTGAGGTTGACCGAAAGGTTCAAGAAGCTGGCGACGCCCGCGACCGCTGCGACAGTGAGGGTGCCCGACAAGACCGCAGTTGGGCTCGAGCTAACCAGCGCGAGGGTGATGTTCGCCGTCGAATTGACGGTGTTTCCTTGAGAATCCTGCACCGTCACCTGCACCGGGGGAGTCATCGCCGAACCGGCAACGGTGGTGGTGGGCTGGGTAGTAAACGCCAACTGCGTGGCCGCGCCGGCGATGATGTTGAAAGCAGCGCTGGTAGCTGCGGTGAGCGACGCAGAGGTCGCGCGCAGCGTGTAGCCGATGCCGGGTTGGTTGATGCTGAGGTTCGGGAAGCTCGCGATCCCCGCGACGGCGGTGACCGTCTGGGTTCCAGACAACACCCCCGTGCCAGGGCTGTTGCCAATCGAAACCGTCACGGTCGCGGTCGACGAGGCGACGGCGTTGCCCACCGCATCCCGGATGGAGACCTGAACTATTGGTGCGACGACTGCCCCCGCGATGGCGGAGGTCGGTTCGACGGTGAACGCGATCGCCGCGGCAGGTCCGGTCGCGATGTCGAATGCACCGCTGGTCGCTGCGACCAGCAACGCCGATGACGCGGTCAGGGTGTACCCATTGCCCGAGCGGTTGATTGAAAGAGCTGAAAAGGTGGCGATTCCTCCCGCCGCCGCCACGGTGGTGGGCCCGGACAACACCCCCGCCGAAGGGTTGGTGCCCATCACAAGCGTGACGTCCGCCGTCGAAGCGGCGGTGTTTCCAAACGCATCCTGCACGGTCACGACCACCGCTGGCGATATCGCCGAGCCAGCAACCGTGTTGCTCGGATTGGTGGTGAACTCCAGGCGCGTCGCCAAACCTGGATTGACGGTAAAGAGCTGGGTTGCGTTCGCAAACGCTGCGGTTGCAGTCAACGTCTTCAACCCCGCAACCGTGCTGCGTGCGAAGAACGTGGCGGTGGCGCCGGTGAAGCTGATGCTCGCCACTGAGGCTCCGCAGCCAGCAACGGCGCTGAAGGTCACCGCGGGGGTCGCAGCAAGGTTGGCCGACGCCGATGCGACCGCCGATGGATTGCCGAAGGTGTCGCGTGCCTGAAGGTCAAACTGAGTGCAGGTGTCAGGCGACGCCGACTGCACGGGTGAGGTGAAGACCAGTACGCTCGGCGCAGCCGCATTCACGGTATGGGTGCGCATCGCGGCGGTGAGCGAATTCGACGTCGCGGTGATGGCCTGTGGGCCAGAAGCCGTGCCCTTGAAATAGAACGTCGCACCCGTGTTGCCGACGGCGATGCTCAAAGGCCCGGTGACGGCGGTGGCGCATCCCGCGTCGAGATAGAAAGTGAAGCCGGCCGCACCGCCCGCCAGCGCGACCGCAATCGGCGAGCCACTGACGTTCGACGGAAACCCATTCACGTCTTGCGTCTCGACGGTCGCGGCGCCACTGCATTGGCCGGCGGTCACCGTCTGCGCCGCGCTGAGAACCAACTTCGTCGGAGCGCCGACGCCGATGCTCTGCTGCTGCGAAACCATTCCCAAGCCAGGTGCAGTGGCGGTGATGGTCGCCATCCCAATCATCGAGCCTCGAAAGTAAAACCCAAGCGAAGAAGCGCCCGCGGCCAACGGAACAGCGCCAGTGATGGCCGTGATGCAATTGGCGTCGGAGAACATGCCAATCGCCGCCCCAGTGCTGCTCAAGGTGACGGCGGTCGCCATCGTCACCGGCGCCAGGTTACTGAAGCCGTCGCGGGTCGCCACCGTCACCAGATTCGAACAACTGCTGGCCTGAACGCCTTGTGGCGAAGTCGCGAATGCCAACCGATTGGGTGGGCCTGGCGTTACCGTCAGCGCCTGGGCGGCGGGCGTGGCCATCGGCAGAGTCGCGCTCAAAGTGGTTGGCAGTACGAACGAAGCGCGCACGAAGAACGCGGCGCTGCTGTTTCCGGCTGCAATCGTCAGCGCGTTGCTGGTGAGCGCAGCAGTGCATGCGCTGTTTGAGTAGAAGGTGACTCCCGCTTGGTTTGAGCTCAAAGCAATTGAGGCGGCGGCCGTCAGCGTCGTCAGGTTGCCGTTCGAATCGCGCGTCTCGAGCGTCAGCTGTGCGCTGCACCCCCCTGATGCCACTGTTTGAGGCGTGCTCGAGAACGCCAGTTGCGCCACCACTGGCGCCGTCACCGTTTGTTGCTGGCTGGCGGGCGGCAACCCGAGCACCTCAGCGGTCGCCTGAAAAGTTCCCGCCGAAACTGCTTTGAAGTGAAACGAGACCCGCGATTGCCCCGAGGGAATCGCCACCTGGGTTGCCGGCGTCATGCAGCCTGGATCCAAGAAGAGCATCGCGCCGCCAACTGGAGCAACGCCCAGCGCGACCATCGTGTCAGCATTCACCAACACAGGGTTCTGGCTTGCGCTGCGCACTTCGACCGTCAGCGCCGCGCTACAGGTGTTGGTGCTGACCGGCGTCGCAGCGCTGACAAACACCAACTGAGTCGGCGGCATGCCGCAGATCGCCGCCGAAGCGCATTCGCTGTCTGCGCAACCCACCGCCCCGTCGCAATCATTGTCGAGCATCGAGCCGCACGCTGCAGCCACGCCCGGATGAATCCCAAAGTCGTTGTCGTTGCAGTCGTCGCCGCCTTTCGCGATGGCGATGTGGCCGTCGCGATCTGCGTCGAGGTCGCTGGCAGGCAAGTGGATGTCGACGGTGGCGGTCGAAAGCCCCGCCGGGGGGAACTTCGCGTCCACCACGGTCGAAGCGCTGGTTTGGATTCGCGGCTCGCCGCAGCCTGAGCCCACGCTCGAGGAGTAGCTGCGCGCAATCAGCTTCAGGTCGGTTGGAAGCAGCGACTTCTTGATGCCCACCCGGTAAGCGTTCTTGCCCTTCTTGCGGCTGAGCTCCTGACTGACCGGCTCCGTTCCACCTGAGCTCACCTGGAGCACCAAGCAGGTCGCACTCACTTCCGCATCGATGTTGATTAAAACCTGAAGCGCAGGCTCGGCGGGACCACATTGGCAAGCGGCGAGGCAAAGAACCACCACGCTGATGAGCAGCTTCTTGAAGGTCGAGATGAACACAGACCTAGAACCTACCTCGTTGGCAGACCCGCATCCTCGGAAGAGATTGAGGGTGTACCCAGGTCATCACCGCCCAGAAGCTTGGCGGCGGCGTCGTCGACGTCATCCGCCGAGATTCCGAGCAGTTTCGTCGCAGCGGCACGTGTGCGCAAGGTGAGGTCTTTGTCGCCAATCACGGTGGCAATCTTGTACAGCGACACATGAATCTCTTCATCGAACGGGTTTGCGGCCAGCGCATCGAGGAACGCCAGCTTCGCGCGCTGCCAATCCTTCTGCCGAAGCAGCAATCGACCGAGGTGAACGTTGGTCTGCGCCGAGCCAGGGTGGATCCGAAGGCTCCCCTCGAGCACCGCCTGCGCTTCCACAAAGCGTTTGAGTTCAAACAATGACAGGGCGTACTTGTTGCTCAACGCTTCGTACCGGTCTCCAACCATCGCGTGCGCGCGCCCGTAATGCTCGGCCGCTGCGGGCATTCGATTCCTTTCTCGCATCAGCTCGCCCAGATGTGCCCACTTTCGGGCGTCGGTCTCCTTGACCTCTGCAAAGTCGCCGAAGCTGATTTCTTTGCCATTCTTCTCTTTCCCTTTTCGCGGCATCGTCTCGGCCAGCTCTTTCTTGTCCTGGCTCGAAGTCGGAATCAGGTCTTTGGGAAAAGGCTGGGACTTCAGGTGCGCCATCCATTGCTTTTCGAAGGCTGGCCAGGGCTGCTTGAACGCCGCCTCGACTGCCTGCTTGTCGCTGAGCCCGGCAGCCATCTTGTGCAGCAAAGTCTTGAGCGAGGCAGCCCCGCCCTGCCGGTTGATGAGGTCGACCGCAAAGAAGACCTCGGCGAAGGCGGTCGCTGCATCCTCGGCGGTCGGCAGCAGCGCCATCGACGGGTGCATTTTCTCGAAGGGCACCAGCTTGTTGCTGCGCACCCGTGAGCCAAGCAGCGCGAGGGTGGAAGGAGTCATTGCTCCGCCCGCCGCGCCGCGCCACCGAGACTCGAGGTACTTCGCCAACCCTTCGTGCATCCAGATGGGCACCGTGTTCTTGCTCGCGCTGCCAACGACAAAGTGCACGTACTCGTGCGCGAGCGTGTCGAGCCAGTCATAGCCGCGCACCACCGCTTTGGGCGAGGTCACCATCAGCTTGTTGAACTTACAAATGGCAATCGTGCCGGTGGTGCGAATCGATTCGAACGTCAGCGTTGACACCTTCGACAGCTCACGTGCATTCGAAACCAGCTCGACCCGCACCTTTTCTCTGGGCGCCCACCCGAGGTCCGTTTCCATTGCAGCGCGCTGCGCCTCGAGTGCCTCCAGCGCCCACGGAACGAGGATTTCATCCTTTCCTTTCGGGTACGCGATGATGAAATGCGCGCTCTCGGCTTTGACGTACTCGGCAGTCAGCCGCTCGGTGTCTTTGGCGAGCGTCAGGTAGCTACCGGGGTTGTCGCTGAGCTTCGCCGCCGTCAGGTGCTTGACCGCATCTGCATAGCGGCCTTCCTCGAATGCGATTCGTCCTGAGAAATACTGCACCGCTTCGTGGTCTGCCTTGGCAAGCTTCTTCAGCTCGACCAGTTCGACCCGCGCGGCGTCCAACTGCCAATCGGCCAGGTTTTGCTCGAGGTTCTGAATGCGTGCGCGCGCCTCGCCTTGGAGCTCGGGAAACGAGTCCGAGGCCGCCGCCGCAGGAAGCGACAGGCACCACGCAGCCACCAGCGCCAGTCGCATCACTTCACGAGTTCCTCGTAGTACCGCTTGTTTTGCTCGCGGTAGCGGTCGGGCGCGCCCTGTTTCATCGCGTCCATCACGTCTTTGCGCAGCTGCTGAGGCGCCGCGTTTGGATCCTCGTCGGGGATTTCCACCTTATCCTTCTTCACGCCACGCCCTCTGCCACCCATCGACATCGGCATCGGCAGCCCACCCTTTTTTCCGCCCTGGTTCTGCGACTGTTCCATCTGGCGTTGCAGCCCGCGCAAGCCATCGAGCGCCCCTTGCTGCTCACCGAGTGCCTTACGGGCGTCTTTTCCTTCGAGGCCTTGCGTCGCGCCGGCCATCTTCTGCGACGCCTGTCCCATCTGTGCGCGTGCCTCTGGATTGAACACCGGCGCGCGTTGAGAAATCTCGTCCATCTGTTGCTCGAGCTGCTCGCCCCGTTTCTGCAGCTGCCGCTGCTTCTGGCTGAGGTCCTGCAGCTGCTTCTTGTCCTCGCCACTCATCATCTGCTGTGGGTTCGGGAACAAGCTCTTGAGCTTCTCTTCAATGTCGGCCGCTTTGTCAGCGTCACTGCGCAATCGTTCGGCAAGTTGCTGTGATTCTTTCGTGACCTCGGGGGGATTCGCAAATCGCTCGTCGAGCCTGCGTTGCTCGAGCGCGTGGTAGGCGAGGTCGGATGCACGCGGCGTCAGCGTCTGGGCCGCTTCGGCAGCGAGGTCGAAGTCGCTGGCCTTCAGTGCTTGCTCGAGGTGCTCGAGCTCAAGCAGCGCTTCGGTTCGCGGGCGCTCGAAGCGGCTTCCGTACTGGTCGGTGTCGAGCGATTCGTACGACTTCTTGAGCTCCTGGGTGCTCTTGAGCAGCTCGGCCTTTAGCGCCTCACCCTTCTGAGCCACGCGCTGTTTCATCTGGTCGCGGTATTTGTCGCGCAGCTCACGGGTCTGTTCGGCGATCTTCGCTTGCTGATTCGCTGTCTGGTCGAGGTTCTGCTTGAACTCTTCGAATTTTTGAGCGAGCTCGGGGTCGGCTTCTTGATCCGCCTCGTTCGACGCCTCGTCGAGATCTTGCAGCATCTCGTCCATCTGCATCGACAGCTCCTGCATCTTCTTCATTGCCTCGTCGACTTTCCCCTCGCGAATTAACTTCTCCATCTCTTCGAGCGCACCGTTCAAGTCGCGCTTGTCCATCATTTCCTGCAACGCTTCGCGGTTGAGGTGCTCGTCGCGAATGCCTTTCGACAGCTCGGCCATTCTTTCCATCAGTTTGGAAATGTTGGCCTTCAGTTGCTCCATCTGCTCAAGCAACTTTGCCTGTGTCTGCTCGTCCTTGCTGTTGCGCTGGAACTCTTCCATCAGGTTCGACATCTCGCGGCGATCTGCGCGAAGCAGCTCGGCGAGCTCCTTGAGCTCTTTGAGACGCTGGCGATCCAACAAAGACTCGAGGTACAGCACGCTCTTCTCGGTGCTCTGCACTTCGCTGCTCGCGGTCTGGGCGACGCGGGCTGAGAAGTCGGGGCCGGTGCCCTTCAAGCGAACGTAGATGCGCCGAGCACCGCTGGTGGAAGCGACCGCATTTCGCAGCTGAGATCCCGCGTTTTGAACTGCATCCACCAACTCGGTGGGGGCATCGCGTTCGCGGCCCAGCTCACCCGACAGGTCAATCGCATCCGATGACAGCTGCAGGCCACGTTCATCCAGCGCCGCGCCCGCGCGAATCTCTTCGAATTCCTTCTTCGGCGCTTGGCGATCTGCGCCTTCCATTCGGTCGGCCAGATGCATCACCAACCGTTCCCACAACGCCTCGGCCCTCTGTACCGCCTCGCGGCGATGCTCGGCGGCGCTGTAGAGCTTGAGCAACTGGGTGCGCGAAACGCCCTTCTTCGGGCCGGCGACGGTGTCGTTGTCGACCGCCTCGAGGTAGTAGCTGACGCTTTGCCCTGGAGCGAGCTTGAGTCCCCCCGCATCCCACCGGTACTGACCCTTGGTGCTGCGGCCATCATCGTGACCGAGCTTGAGCCGTTGTTCCGGTTGCCCCGGCGCACGGAAGACCAGTGAGAGCGCTGAGATTCCATAGTCATCGGTGGCGTCGTACTTGAGCGTCACCGATTGGTCGTCGCGATCAACTTCCACCGCATCATCCGGAAAGTTCAGCCGAACCTCAGGCGGCGCATCGGCCTCGATGTGAATTGGGAGATCCGGACCCTGCGCGAGCACCGTCTGCTCGTCGAGAAAGATGAAGTGGTATTGGCCCGGCTTGCTGAGCACGAAGGTTCCCTCGAGCGCTCGGCTGCCGGTGCGCTTTAGTGGGACGCGCTGACCGTTCACCTCGACCTCGGCAGTATCGACGTCTCGGTCGGCGCGGGTCTCGAGCTTCACCTCGGTACCCGCCGGCGCCGACAGCTCTCCGCTGGTGCCTTCGACTGTCTTTGGGCTCAAGCCGGTATAGGCCGGGTAGCTGTAGGTGAGGGTGACATCGCCGGTGATGGGCTCGCGTCGCTTTGCGAGCCCCGACTCGGCAGGCGCCGTCAAAACGTCCAAGCCGCGCGTCGCGCGCTCACGCCAGACGCCGAGCACACCCACCGCCGCCAGCAGAACCAAAATCAGCGCGCCAAAGCTGCGGCGAACCGCCGTCGCGTCAACCAGCTGATCCACGTTCGCCTTCGAAGCGCGCGCGTCGACTTCGCGCAAGAACGCGTTGGCGAGCTCGGGCGAGAAGTCGTGGCGCTCACCCAGCGCACGCGACAACTCGACCGCGGCGAGCACGTCAAGTGAGAGCTCGGGCGCACGCGTGGCAACCAACCGCGCGGTGCGCACATCGTCGCCTACCCGACGCCGCGCGATGAAGACGCCGAAAAAAATCACCACCGCAGGCGCGAGAAGGCCTGCCGCCCAGACCAGGGATTTCCCAAGGGTCGGTTTTGCAGCCAAGACCAACACCGCCGCGACAAGCAGTGTCGTTACAAGCGCAAAAGAGTTCAGCGCCCCCTGCAACCAGAGCTGACGACGTTGACGCGCCCGCACCTGCTGAAGCAAC